>DATLUO010000186.1 GCA_035533075.1 Pirellulales bacterium
CGTCAGGTCCGAGGGATACGCCTTCCGAGTCAAGGTTTGGTTCGACATGCTCGCGCACTCCTTTGCAAGTGATGGGAATGCACGAAACGTCCGCCAAATCCCGACTTACGGCAAGATCAGTTTTCGGATAGCCTCTCAGTCCGTTCGTGACGCGCTGCGCGTTCGCGGTGGGCCGGCGCTCGCAAGCTCGCTCTCTCCCAGCCTACGCCCAATGCGCGGCGCTATGCTTCGACCAAGCTCTCCCAATCGACCGGGCGGTCTTTGTCGAGCCGCGGCAGGTCGGCGCGCATCGCCTCGGGATACTTTTGAGCGGCGCCGGTGTTGAAGAGCACCACCTGCTCGTCCGGCCGGATCCAACCTTCGCCCGACAACCGCTCGAGGGCGCCGATGCAGGCCGCCGATTCGGGACAGATGGCGATTCCCTCCAGCCGGGCGCCGAGCGCCATCCACTCGCGGATTCTTGCTTCCTCGACGGCCACGGCCCGGCCGCCGCTGGCGCGCACGGCGTCGAGAATCATGAAATCGCCCACCGCCGCCGGCACTCGGATGCCGCTGGCAATGGTGGCCGCGGGAGCAAACGGCTCGGCGAACCGCTGGCCGGCCTCGAAGGCCCGCACGATCGGCGCGCAGCCGTCGGACTGAACGGCCACCATCCGCGGCCGCCGCCCGGCGTCGATCCAGCCCAGCGCCGCCAATTCGTCGAACGCCTTCCACATGCCGATCAGCCCGGTGCCGCCGCCCGTGGGATACAGAATCACGTCGGGCAAACTCCAGCCGCATTGCTCGGCCAGCTCCAGGCCCATCGTCTTTTTGCCCTCGATGCGATAAGGCTCCTTGAGCGTCGAGAGGTCGAACCAGCCAAGCCGTTGCGTTCCTTCCCGCACGATGCGGCCGCAGTCGGTGATCAGTCCGTTGACCAGGAACGTGCGGGCTCCGGCGAGCAGGCATTCATACTGATTGATGACGGGCGTATCGGCGGGCATGAAAACATAGGCTTCCATTCCCGCCCGCGCCGCATACGCCGCCATCGCGCCGCCCGCATTGCCGGCCGTGGGAATGGCCACGCGGCGAATGCCGAATTGCCGGGCCATGCTGATGGCCATCGCCAGGCCGCGACTCTTGAAACTGCCGGTGGGAAGCTGCGATTCGTCTTTGATCGAGAGCCGAGCAAGCCCGAAGCGAGCGCCCAGGCGCGGGCAGGGGATGAGCGGAGTCATGCCTTCGCCCAGAGTAACAATGGCGGCATCCTCGGCGGGCGGCAAAAGTTCCCGATAGCGCCACATCGTGGGAGGCCGCCGCGCCACGGCTTCTTTGCTCATGGCACGGGCGACGGCCGGCAGGTCGTATCGCACCCACAGCGGCCGGTCGCGATGCAGCGTCTGCGGCCCGTCGGCTGGCAGCCGCGTGCCGTCGAGCGCGCTCTCCAGATGAGTGACGAAGGTCGGCATGAGCAAAGAAAATCGTAGGGTGGGACCAGCGAGCTTGCGAGCGCCGGCCCACCGTAAAAGACGTCGCTAATGGTGGGCCGGCGCTCGCAAGCTCGCTGGTCCCACCCTACGACCGGGCTCGCGGGTCGTCAATGGCGAGGCCGGTAGTGTGCTAAACGCCGTGGGCAACTGGCATGGCCGAAATGGCCGCTGCCGTGTAAAAGTACGCCCGTGGGCGTCGATCCGCTCCAGCGAAGGACTCGTACATGGGCAAAGAAATCAAGATCGGACTGGGCGTCATCGGCGCGTTGCTGTGCGTGTTCGGGGGGGTTTTGTTCGTGCGGCTGAAGCGCGAGCAGCCTCGGATTGCCCAAGCCACGGTGGCCGCCGCGAAAACCGATGGCAAAGCGAAACTGAAACCAAGGGCCAAGCCAGACGAGCCGGGCGATCGGCCACAAGCCGGACCTTCGCTCGGCGCCGGCCTCGACAAATCTGCGTCCAGGCGGACTCGCCGCGAGAGCGCCGCTGCCAGCGAGGTCGAAGACCGTTATGGCCGGCGACCGGATGGTGCCGATGCGCAGCCTCCCAAGAACTTTGGCCCGCAGGCCGAAGCGGCGCCGGACCACCAGCTTGAACCGCCCTCGACGGAGGAGTCACCCTATCGCCTTCGTCCTCAGGACGACCGCTATGCACGGCATCAAGCCGAGACCGGTCGGGCCGATCCCGTCGCTGAAACAGCGGCGGACGGCAGCGAAGACGCGGGCGACGGCGACGACACCAACGGCAGCAACGACCAGCAAGACGTTGCGATGCCCCTTGACCGGTTCGCCCCGTCGGGGCCCGCGGGACTCGCCTTTTCGCCGGACGACGACGAAACGGCGCCGCCGGCCGCCGATGAAGACGCGCCGGACGTAGCGACGGACGAGCCGGACCACCGCGTGGCAGACGTGCCTCCCTCCGCGGGACGGTACCGCGACGAGGGCGCCATGTTCGGCCGGGCGCCGGCAACGGAAGAGTTGGCCGAGGACGCCGACTCACCGGCAGACGCCGGCGACGACGCCGGACCTTCCTCTCAGGGGCACGTCGAGGGCGAAAGCTACACCGTCGAGCCGAACGACAATTTCTGGCGTATCTCGCAAAAGGTTTATGGAACCGGCGTCTATTTCAAGGCTTTGGAGGAATACAACCGGCAGCAGTTCGGCGACCGCGTCGCGATCGACGCGGGCGACGTGATTTCGACTCCTTCCACGGCGGTGCTGCGAAGAGAATACCCCGAACTCGCGCCCAAGGATCCCAAGTCGCCGGCCGGTCGCCGCAACGCCCCTAGTCGCCGCAGCTACACGGTGGCCGAGGGCGACACGCTGTTCGACATTGCGCGGCAAGAGCTTGGCAAGGCGTCGCGCTGGTCGGAAATCTACGAGTTGAACCGCGACCAGCTCGGCAACGACTTCAACGATCTTGCTCCGGGAATGAAGCTCGCGCTGCCGGCCGACGGCACGCGCGACAACCCGATCGTCACGGGTCCGCCGCGCGACCGCTATCGCAGATAGTTGCCGCCCGGCATCGCCAATCCTATACTGAAACTGACCCTTGTGTTTCAACGGAACAGCCGTCGCTACTTCCGTCCTTGCCCGGAGCCACGCATGCTCGTTCGCCGCTCGGCCTGTTATCTGATTGCCGTCGTTCTCGCCAGCCTCGTCTTGGTCCCCGTCCGCGCCGACGAAACCGCCACTCCGGCGGTCACCCAGCCGGAAACCGGTACCAAGCCCCAACCGAATTCCGACGCCGAATACTACGAGCTTTTCAAGGTTCTGGCCGACACCATGGACCAGGTCGAGCGGAACTACGTCAAAGACGTGAGTCGGCGCGAGCTGATGGAAGCGGCCATCCACGGCGTGCTGAGCAAACTCGATCCTTACTCGAATTACATCGGCCCCAACGACATGGGCCGCTTCAAGGTGGCGGTCGAGAACCAGTTCACGGGCATCGGCATTCAGGTCGATGTTCGCCGCGGGCAGCTTACGGTTCTGAGTCCCATTGCCGGCAGCCCGGCCTACCGGGCCGGCGTGCATGCGGGCGACGTCATCACCGAAATCGAAGACAAGTCGACCGAGGGCATCAATATCGACGAGGCGGTGCGGCGGCTGAAGGGCGAGGCCGGCACCACGGTCAAAATCTCGGTGCTGCATCCCGGCGGCAAGGAAGCGGAAAAAATCACCGTCACGCGGGAGGTCATTCAGATCGAAAGCGTGCGGGGCGACCGCCGCGACGAGCATGATGACTGGGACTTCATGCTCGACCACGACAAGAAGATCGGCTACATCCGCATTACCTCCTTCGGCCGCGACACGCCGCGGGAGCTGAAAAAGGCGCTCGACGACCTGCAGAACCAGCAGCTCCGCGGCCTGGTGCTCGATCTTCGCTTCAACCCCGGCGGCCTGCTGACGGCGGCCATCGAAGTGGCCGACATGTTTTTGACCGACGGCGAAATCGTCAGCACGTCGGGACGCAACAGCCCCAAGCGAAGCTGGAGCGCCCACAAGCTCGACACCTACACCGGCTTTCCGATGGCGGTGCTGGTGAACCACCACAGTGCCAGCGCCAGCGAGATCGTGTCGGCGTCGTTGCAAGATCACAAGCGGGCCATCGTGGTGGGCGAGCGCACCTGGGGGAAAGGGAGCGTGCAGAACGTGATTGAGATGGAAGGCGGCAAGAGCATTTTGAAACTGACGACCGCCAATTATCTTCGTCCCAGCGGCCACAACATCGATCGCGCCGTCAATGCCAAGGAGAGCGACGAGTGGGGCGTGAAGCCCGACGCGGGTTATGAAGTGAAACTCGACGACGCCGAGCGGTTCCAATTGCAGCTTCACCGCCGCGATCGCGACATCCTGATTACGCCTGCCGACAAGAAGCCGGCCGACAACGGAGAGAAAACGCCCGTCGAGGGCGAGAAGAAACCGGCCGAGGCGGGTGCTGCCGATAAGCCCGGCTTTGTCGATCGCCAGTTGGCGAAAGCGCTGGAGTATTTGTCGACCGAAATGGCCAAGGCCGACTAGGACGGGCGGACCGGAAGCCGAAGGCCATCGCGTCATTGCCAAGGGCAAGCGGTTTGTCGTCGCCGATTATGAGAAGCGGCTGGCGACGCTTTGATTGTCGCCCGTCGTCGCGGGCACAGCCGATGGAAGTCGTCGCCCAAACAGCGGCCAAAGTCAACGCGGCGAAGAAGGACCGGCAGAACGGAAGTTGTTGTCGCATCATGGTTCAATCGGTTATTCGGTTCACCCGCATCGGGAGCGATCCATGTTACTTCAAGGCTTGATGCCTGTTCTAGCGTGCCTCATCGCCTTCAAGGCGCACGGCCACGATCCAGTTTGACAATCGGCCGGCTATCGGTACGATGACGGGCGGCGCTGAAGCTGCGCCCAGGAAATGGTTTATCGCGCCTCACAAGGGATTTTGCCGAATATGACGCAGATCGAACAGGCCCGTGCCGGCGTCGTCACGCCGCAGATGCAGTACGTCGCCGAGCGCGAAGGTCTCGACGCGGAATTGGTCCGCGGCGAAGTCGCCCGCGGCCGCATGGTCATTCCCGCCAACAAGGTCCACCTGGCCGGCAGGCTGGAACCGATGTGCATCGGCATCGCCGCCCGGTGCAAAATCAACGCCAACATCGGCAACTCGGCCGTCACCAGCAACGTCGAGACGGAACTCGAAAAGCTGCACACCGCCGTCCATTTCGGCAGCGACACGGTGATGGACCTCTCGACCGGCAAAGACATCGACCGCATCCGCCAGGCGATCATCGCGGCCTCGCCGGTGCCGATCGGCACGGTGCCCATCTACCAGATGCTGGAAGAACTGGGCGGCAACATCGAAGACATGACCCCGCGACACTTTCTGGACATGGTCGAACACCAGGCCCGGCAGGGCGTCGACTACATGACCGTGCATTGCGGCGTGCTGCTGGAACACCTGCACCTGACGATGAACCGCGTGACGGGCATCGTCAGCCGCGGCGGCTCGCTGATCGCCAAGTGGATGATGGCCCACCGCCAGCAGAACCCGCTCTACACGCATTTCGACGACATCTGCGACATCCTGCACGAGTATGACGTCACCTGGAGCCTGGGCGACGGCCTGCGGCCCGGCTCGATCGCCGACGCCAGCGACGCCGCCCAGTTCGCCGAATTGAATGTGCTGGGCGAGCTGACCCAGCGCGGCTGGCAGAAGAACACGCAAGTCATGGTCGAGGGTCCGGGACACGTTCCCATGGACCAGATCGACATGAACGTGAAGAAGCAGATGGAGGTCTGCCGCGAGGCGCCGTTCTACGTGCTGGGTCCGCTGGTGACCGACGTGGCCCCCGGCTACGACCACATCACCAGCGCCATCGGCGGCGCCCTGGCCGGTTGGAGCGGCGCGGCGATGCTCTGCTATGTGACGCCGAAAGAACATCTGGGCCTGCCCGAAACGGAGGACGTGAAGCAAGGCGTGATCGCCTACAAGATCGCGGCCCACGCCGCCGACCTGGCCCGGCACCGTGCGGGCGCCCGCGACCGCGACGACGCTCTCAGCCGGGCACGCTTCGCCTTCGACTGGAACGAGCAGTTTCGCTTGTCGCTCGATCCCGAAACGGCCCGCCGCATGCATGACGAGACGCTGCCGCAAGACACGTTCAAGAGCGCCCACTTCTGCAGCATGTGCGGGCCGAAGTATTGCTCGATGAAGATTACCGAAGACATCCGCGAGATGGCCCGTTCGGGCGAGCCGCTCGTCGAGCTGTCGGCGGCACGGGGATAGGCCAGTTCGCCGCGAACGAGCCGGACCGAAACATGAGAATGAGATCTTTTGCCGCGAGGAAGAGCGGTGGCTGGGGCAGAGCTTGGCCAGATATCGGCTGGCGCCCTTCAAAAACGTGGCGGCCAAGCGATGCCCCGGTGCGTCCAACCGGGGCATCGCCTGGCCACCAAGATTGAACGGCGCACCACCCGCCAACGTCTCATTCTCGGCCGCATGAAGTATAAAACGATTATCCGCCTCGCGCGGCGCGGGTCCGCGCCGCCTTGCGGGCCGCCCGCGAACGGCCTTCCTTTCCTTTGGTGCGGACGGCCTTCATAGCGGCCTCGTGACGCTCCTCCGGTCCCTTCGTGTCGGCCGCCTTTTTGGCCGCAACCGAACGCTCGCCGGCCGTCCGTGTTCGGGCGGCTGCGTGGGCCTGCTTCGACAATGCTTTGTGCGAAGCCGCCGAATGTCCTTCTTCCTTCAACACGTTCTTGATGGCCCGCGAGCGGCGGGCCGAAGGCGGCCGCTTGGGCGGCTCTCCTTGCCCGCGACGCCAGGCACGCTCGGCGCTCTTGCGCGTTCGCTCGGTCGTTTTTCCCTTTTCCGGCGGCGGAAGGTCGACGCCTGCCCGGCGCGCCTTCGACAGCCCGATGGCGATCGTCTGCTTGGCCGATCGTGCGCCGTGCTTCCCTTCGCGGACGTGGTGTATCTCTTCCCGCACGAATTCGCCCGCCTGCGACGTGGCTGACTGTCCTTCTCGTTTTTTCCTCCGTGCTCGTTCGATTGTTTGTTTCTCTGGCATGATAATCGACTCCTGCGCTGAAGCACGCCCCTATCACGCAAGATTGCAAGTATCGTGCCTTGCGGGCCTGCTACTGCGCGCAGCACTCTGTAGGGAACGGACTCCGTGCCGTTCCGGGAAGTGCGAATCGACCGTCTTTTGCGCCCTTCACGGAACGGCACGGAGTCCGTTCCCTACAGAACAGGGCGGGTCACGTCCGCTTGAACTGCCGGTCGAGCTCCTCGCGAGTGAAGACCAGCTCGGTGGGCCGGCCGTGCGGGCAATGGTGGCTGTCTTGAGCCAAGTGCCGCTGCCCCAAGAGGGCCATGATCTCCTCCGGGGCCAAGGGGTCGCCGGCCTTGATCGCCGCTTTGCACGACATCATGTGCAGCAGCTCGTCGAGCAGGTCGCGGCGGTCGGGCAACCGCGCGCCCGACATCAACAGATCGAGCATCGAACGCAGGATCTCTTCCGGCCCGCCGCCGAGCATGGCCGGGTAGCTGGCCACGAGCACCGTGCCGCCGCCAAACGGCTCGACCGCCAGGCCCAACGTGGCCAGCAGCTCGCGATGCTCCAGCACCGCGGCCGCTTCCGCCGCGCCCAGATTGACCGCTTCGGGCACCAGGAGCTGCTGCGATTCGAGCGTGCCCGACAAAGCCCGCTCGCGAAATTGCTCGTACAAGATCCGCTCGTGCAGTGCGTGCTGGTCGATCACCGCCACCCCTTCGTCGGTCTCGGCCACCAGATAACGATTGTGAATTTGCATGGCCGTCAGTCCGCCGGCAATCTTCGACTCCGCCAGCGGCGCGACCTGGGAAGGCTCCAAGGGCGTGGCCTGCGGCGTCAGGCTCGTCAGCCGCAAGGGCGCCACGGAAGGGGCCGCGCGAGGCACTTCGAACTCGCTTTGTCTCACCGGCGGTTCGGCCACGGCGGCCGAGGCGCCGGCCGGCGATTGCCAGGAGGCCATTTGCCCTTTGGCCCACTCGACCAGCTCGCCGCGCAACTGCTCCGCACGTGCCGGGTCGTGCGCGCCGCTGGGATCGTGAGCGGCGTCGGCGCCGGCCGGGCTCAGCCGGTGCGTAAGATCGGTGGTCAGGAACTTCGTCCGCAACGTGCCCAGCAACTGGCTGTAGATGCGGCCGCCGTCCTGGAACCGCACTTCCAGCTTGGTGGGGTGGACGTTCACGTCGACCAGATCGGGCGGCATGTGCAGGTAGAGAAAGGCCAGCGGGTAACGGCCGGTGAGCAGCAGCCCGCGGTAGGCCTCGCTCAAAGCGTGCGCCAGCGAACGGTCGCGGATCGAGCGGCCGTTGAGAAACAGATACTGCATACGGGCGTTGGGCCGGCTCTGGTTGGGATGGCCGACGAAGCCCGACAGCCGCACTTCGCCGTCGCGGCTCTCCAGCCAGATCAGCTCGTCGGCCACTTCGCGACCGAAGAAGTGGGCGATCCGCTCCAGCCCGGCCTCGGCGGGCGCCAGCTCGTAGAGCGGCCGCTGATTGTGCCGCAAGGTGAAGTGCATCCGCGGGTGCGCCAGCGCCAGCCGCGTGAAGGTCTCGGTGACGTGGCCCATCTCCGTCTGCGATGACCGCAAGAACCGCCGCCGCACCGGCGTGTTGTAGAAGAGCTGCCGCACCTCGATGGTCGTGCCCACGGCGCAGCCGCAGGGCGACACCGGGCCGAGCTGGCCCCCAACGACTTCCAGTTCGGCGCCGGCCGATTGTTCCGACTGCCGGCTGCGGAGCATGAGGCGGCTGACCTCGGCGATCGAGGCCAGCGCTTCGCCGCGAAAGCCCAGCGTCGATACGTGAAACAGGTCATCGGCCGAGCGGAGTTTGCTGGTGGCATGACTGGTTACGGCCAGCGTCAGCTCGTCGGCCGCGATGCCGCAGCCGTCGTCGACCACGCGAATCAGCTCCAGCCCGCCTTGCTCGACCGCCACATCGAGGCGCGTGGCCCCGGCGTCCAGCGCGTTTTCCATCAATTCCTTGACCACGCTGGCCGGCCGCTCGATGACTTCGCCCGCTGCGATCTTGTTGACCACGCTGGCCGGAAGTTGCTGGATGAAGGGCATAGAATCCGTTCCTACACTTGAAACTCCTTGAGCTTCCGATACAACGTCCGCTCGCCGATGCCGAGCAGCGCGGCGGCCTCCTCGCGATTGCCGCCGGTCAGTTTGAGCGTCTCCACGAGATAGTGCCGCTCGATCTCGGTCAGCGGTTTGCCCACCAGGCTGTCCAGCGCGGCGGCCCCGCAGGCCGGCCGTCCGTCGCTTTCGGCCAGTTCGGCCAGCTCGGCGGGCAAGTCGTCGACGTCCAGCACGCCGTCGAAATCGACCACCACCATGCTCTCGATCGTGTTTCGCAACTCGCGGACGTTGCCCGGCCAACGGTAGGCCAGCAGACGTCGCCGGGCGGCGGTCGACATACTCTTGACCGTCTTTTGATGCCGCTTCGCGAACTGTTTCACGAAGTGCTCGATCAACAGCGGAATGTCCTGGCTCCGCTCGACCAGCCGGGGCAGCGTGACGGTGACCACCTTCAGCCGGTGATAGAGGTCGTTGCGGAAGGTGCCGGCCTCGATCTGCTGGTCCAGGTTGCGGTTGGTGGCCGACAGCAGCCGCACGTTGACCTTGATCGGATCGTTCGAGCCGACGCGGGTGATCTCGCCGCTCTCCAGCACCCGCAGCAGCTTGATCTGCGTGGCCATCGGCATATCGCCCACCTCGTCGAGAAACAGCGTGCCGCCGTGGGCGTACTCGAACTTGCCGACGCGATCGGCCGAGGCGTCGGTGAAGGCCCCGCGAATGTGCCCGAACAACTCGCTTTCCAGAATGTTCTCGCTCAACGCGGCGCAGTTGAGCGGCACGAAGGGCTTGTTCTTGCGGGGGCTGTTTTGGTGGATCGCCTGGGCCACCAGCTCCTTGCCGGTGCCGGTTTCGCCTTGGATCAAGATGGTGGCGTTGGTGGGGGCGATCCGCTTCAGCAGGCTGATGACCTTGTTCATTTCCGGGCTGGAGCCGACCACGCCTTCGAAGCCGAACTTCTCGTCCAGCCGGCGGTTCAACTCGGCGTTGGTCAGCCGCAGCCGCACGCTGTCGGCCGCTTTCTCGACTACGGCCCGAAGCTGCTTCAAGTCAAGCGGCTTGAGCAGGTAATTGAATGCCCCCTGCTGCATGGCGGTGACGGCCGAAGGGACGGTGCCGTGGCCCGTGACCAGGATCACTTCGGCATCGGGCAAGTCGTTTTTGGCGCGGGCCAGGACTTCCAGCCCGTCAAGATCGTTCATCACCAGGTCGGTGATGATGACGTCGAACCGCTGCCGCTCGATGTCGCGTGCCCCGTCGTTGCCGGAGACGGCCACGGTACAGTCGTAACCGACGCGCTCCAGGCTCTCGGCGACGGCCTGGGCATGGGCTGCGTCGTTGTCGATGATCAGCAGCCGGATGGCCGCGGGATCGGTCTGGATTTTGGGAGCGGTCTGAACGGAGGCCATGAGACGATCATACAAAAACCGGACGTTGAGCGGCAGGGTGCCGGCAATAATCGTCTTTCCGAGAGCGATGTCGGCCGGCAGCGCACTGAATTGACCGCCCTCGCGCCGCGCGGTAAACTCAAGCGATATTCGATCACCTGCGCCTTCGCTTCAGCCCTATTTCCGCGCCGTTCCGGACGGTGCCTGGCAACGGAGCCGACCATGCCGATGCACGACTGGATGCAAGTCGATGCGGGAATCTTCCACGATTTCCATTTGGCTTGGACCGTTGAGTTGCGGAACGCACTCAACGAGGGTCTTCTTCCAGCGGATTATTACGCTCTGATGGAGCAGCATGCGGGCCGGCGAATTTCCGACTTGATCGCATTGCATCGCAGCTCGCCCGAGATGGAACCTTCCGCCGTCCCGCCGCCTCGCGGCGGCCTGGCCCTCGCAGAAGCCCCGCCGCAAGTCGTTCGCAGCGGTGAATTGGCGCCGTCCGCGCGATCGCTTCGCCGCACGCTTGCCATCCGACACGTCAGCGGGCATCGACTCGTTGCCGTCGTGGAAATCGTTTCGCCCGGAAACAAGGACCGCCTCGAGCACGTGGAGGAGCTCGCCGGAAAGATCGACGGTTTTTTGGGAGCGGGGATCCACGCGATGGTCATCGACGTGTTTGCACCAGGCCGTTACGATCCGCACGGCATCGACGGCGTCGTGCGCGAGTTTTACAGCGGCGCCGACAACACTGACGAGAATTCGCCTGGTCCACCGCCTTGTGTCGTCTCCTACTGCGCGGCGCTGACGATCGGCGTTTATCGCGGGCCGCTGGCGGTCGGCCGCAATCTACCCGAGATGCCGCTCTTTATTCACCCGGAGCGCTACGTCAACGTTCCCCTGGAAGAGAGTTATCAAGCGGCCTTTCGCGGAGTACCAAGTTTCTGGAAGCAAGCGCTGAGTTGACGCTATTCCCGGTGCTCCACCTGGCGTTCCAACCGCGCCGGCACGGGCAGCTCGATCGTGAACCGCGTTCCCTTGCCGAGCGTGCTCTGCACGAAAATATGCCCGCCGTGCGCCTCGATGATCTTGCGCGCCGTAGGCAGGCCCAGGCCCGAGCCGCCCGGCTTGGTGGAATAAAAGGCCTCGAAGATCCGCGCTTTCGTCTTTTCGTCCATGCCGCAGCCGGTGTCGATCAGGTGCAACGCCACGCCGCGCGCGGTTTCCTCGGTCAGCACCCAAAGTTGTCCGCCGTCGGGCATCGCCTGCTGGGCGTTGAGCAGCAGGTTGAACAGCGCCCCGCGCAGCGACTCGCGGTCGACCAGCACGCTGGGCAGGTCGGAGCGGAAATGGGGCGACAGTTCAATGTTCGATTCGACCGCCTTGGGCTGATAGAACTCCAGGATTTGCCGCACGAGCTCGTTCAGATCGGTCGGTTCGAGCTTGAGTTCGCGGACCTTGGCGAAGTTGAGGAAGTCGTCGAGCACGTCCTGCAGCCGCTGGCATTCCTGCTGCACGATGAGAATCTTGGCCAAGGCGCGGCGCGTGCGCGGCGAATCGTCGGCCTGAAAGTCCTCCGCCAGCAACTCCATGTTCAGGCGGATGGTCGAGAGCGGGTTCTTGATCTCGTGCGCCAGGCCGCCCACCAGCCGGGCAATCTCGGTGTACTGATCGGCCAGCCGCCGGTGGACCTCGTCGGGCTGAGTGTCGTTGCGTGCCATGCCGCTGGTTTATAGCCAACCGAATCGCCGTTAAAACACGCCGCGGATCACTTCGCCGCGGCTGATCGGCAGCGGACGGTCGAAGCGGTCGTGATAGAGCGTGTCGGGCGAGTGGCCCAAAGCGTGAAAGAGCGTGGCGGCCAAATCGGCGGGACTGACGCGGCCGTCTTTGGGCTGCCCGCCGATCTTGTCCGAGGCGCCGATCACCTGTCCGCCGCGCACGCCGCCGCCCGCCAGCACCGCCGAATAGACGTAACCCCAATGACCGCGGCCGCCGGCCGCATCGAGCCGCGGCGAACGGCCGAATTCGCCCATCGAGACCACCAGCGTCTCGTCGAGCAGGCCCCGCTGGGCGAGGTCTTCGAGCAACGCGGAGTAGGCCTGATCCATCGGCGGCACGAGCACGTTTTTCAGCCGGGCCGTTTCGTCGCGGTGCGTGTCCCACACCGGGTTCGCCGGCGGCTCGTTGGGTCCGCGATACCAGTTGACCTGCACCAGCGACACGCCGGCCTCGATCAAGCGCCGGGCCAACAGCACCGATTGCCCGAAGGGGGTGCGGCCATAGCGATCGCGCATCGCGGCCGGCTCTTGCTCCAGGTCGAAGGCGGCCCGCGCGGGCGACGAGCCGAGCAGGTTCAACGCCCGCTGTTCGTGCCGCCCGAACTGCTGCATCGGGCCGGCGGCATCGAACTGGCTGAGCCGCTCGTTGACTTGCTCCAGCAGCGAACGGCGCGAGGCCAATCGCAGGGGCGGAATTTCGTCGGGCAGGTGGAACTCGTCGATCCGCGGCGCGCCCGCCGAGGGATCGAACTTCAACAGCCAGGGATCGGCCGCGCGGCCCAAGAAGCCGGCGTTTTGCCCAGGCCAGACGCTGCCGTCGGTGTTGGAGATGCGCATCGGCAAGGTCATCGCGCCGGGCAGCCCGGTGGCATCGCCTCGCAGCCAGCGCACCAGCGTGCCGAGGCTGGGATAGTCGTTGGGCGGGCCGGGGTTGGCGTTCTCGGCGTTGAGCGGCTGGTGCGGGTGGCCGGTCAGCATGTAGTAGCCGCTCGACGAATGCGCGTTGTCGCCGCTGGACACGGCCCGCAGCAGGCAGACTTTGTCCATCACGCGGGCCGTGGTGGGCATGAGCTCGCAGAGGTCGATGCCCGGCACGTTGCTGGGAACAGGGCCGAACTGGCCTCGCACCTCGGCCGGAGCATCGGGCTTGGGATCCCAAGTGGAGTGCTGCGGCGGCCCGCCCATCAAAAAGAGGATAATGCACGACTTGGCCTTGCCGCCGTCGGCGGCCGGACTTGTCGCGGCATTGGCTTGGCGGCTGCGAAGCAGGTCGGGCAACGTAAGCCCCAACAGGCCGAGACTACCGGCGCGCAGCACCTCGCGCCGCCCGATACCATCGCAAAGCCGCGCCTCAGACCCGTAAACATTGAGCATGGTCGTCTCCGCAAACCGTGCCCAACAGTATAGCAAGAAACGCCGCCGAAGTCAGCGTTTGATCGGGCTCAAGCAACGCCCAGCAGCACAGGGCTTTGACGAGGAGCCGCATGACCGCAAGGGTTGCGCGGATGCCAACAGAGACTTCGCTCGTGGGCGCAGCGGGCCGCCTTCCTGCCGCACGAGTTCGACGGCTCCAGCGGCGGATGGGGCCGAAGTTCCCGGTCTTCGCACATCACGAGCGTGGTACAGGCCGCTCGTACCCGCTCGCTGGCCGGGGCATTTGCGGCGACATAGAGCAGCGTTTCAGCAACGTCCATCTTGCTCTCCCTGTGCGCTAAAGCGACGTCAATCGAAAAGCGTCAACTCCCCGAAGCAAACATAGCTCACGCGGTTTGCGGAGTTGTATCGGCATTTGGTCTGCAACACTTATGCCGATTGTTGGGGAAATTCCATGTCGCTGCCCAACTCAAGCGGCTTTCGAGAAGGTTTGCGAACGAAGCGGGTCTGGCGCGGGCAGCGGCTGGGTTTGGAGGTGCGGCAGCTCGCGGAAGGCACGGGCGATCACAGCCAGGCTCGAACCGGTCGCCCGGCCCGCCTTGCGAGGATAATGTTCGACGGCCACCTCGGCGAAGCGGAAACCTGCCCGGCGGCACTGGCACATCAACTCCGCGTTGATGCAGGCGCCGTTGGCCGTGAGCCGCAGGCGTTCGACCACCTCGCGGCGGAACAGCTTGAAAGCGCAATCCAGATCGCGGACGCGAACGCCGTACATCAGCCGCACCAGCCGTCCCCAGGCCCAGGCATTGAAGCGCCGATGGAACGACTCGACGCGCCGCCCGCGATAGCCGACCACAAAATCGTTGCTTTCCAAGCGGGCCAACAGGCGGGCCACGTCGCGAAAATCGAACTGCCCGTCGCTGTCGGCGAACATCACCAGGTCGCCGCGGGCCGCGCGCAAGCCGCTGGTCACAGCCGCTCCATAGCCCCGGTTTTGCTCGTGCCGCACGAGACGCACCCGCGGGTCGCGGTCGGCGACGGCCTGCACGCGGCGCGAAGTGGCGTCGCGCGAGCCGTCGTCGACCACGATCACTTCCAGCGACGCCACGAGCGGCGGCACCGCGGTCAGCGCGGCGTCGAGCGTCGCACCGATGCAGTCCTGCTCGTTGTAGGCCGGCAGGCAGAGCGACAACGTGCCGGCCCAGAAGGGCGCCGCGCCGGCCGACGATGGCTGGTTGGCCGCCCCTGGAATCGACGAGTTTGGGCGCGGAAGGTCGGTCAATGCTTGGGCGTGACCTGCCATGAGAGCCTTTCGGTTGGTGTGTGAAGTTCGGTGGCCCGGCCCAGCAAGAGAATTTGGTCCGATCGCAAGAACCAGCGGCGACGCGCCAACACGGTCACGTCGGGCGGCAGCCAGGCGGCCGCCTGCCGATAGCGCTCGCCGGTGATCAGCAGAAAGCCGCGATAGGGCCACTGGCGGCAGAAGTCGCGCACCTGTTCGTCGGAGAAGAACTGCTCGACCGGTTGCCGCAGGTAGAAAACCAGACTGGGACGCCAATAGCCGACCGATCGCACGATGGCAGGCTGACCTTCCGTATGAGTCTGGATTTCGCCGGCGAAGAGGGCACTCGTCTGATAGCGGCCGACCGCGACCGTGCCGCCGCCGAAGATCGCCAGCGATGCCACGGCCGCCGCGACGGCGAACGAGACGGCTGCTCGCCGCGGCTGTCCTCGGCGATATTGCCACCAGCAAATCGCCCCGCCCGCCAGCCACGGCAGACCGGTCAGCGTCAAGGGCCAATCGCCACCCAACAGCTTGTGCGCGACGACCGTCATCGCGACCGCCAGACCGATGCCGACCAGCGAGGTGGTGACCCAGGCCACGCGGAGCATGTGCGCCGGCACTTCGTGCTCACCGCTCAGCCAGGCGTCCATCCAGACGCCCACCAGCAAAGCCAACGCGGGATACGCGGGCACGATGTAGCTGGGCAGCTTCGTCGCCGCCAACGAGAAGAACCCGACGTAGGCGCCGGCCCAGCAAAGGAGCAGCCAAAAGCGTTCGCGAGTCGGCTGGTTTCCGGCCAATTGCGACTTGACGTACAGCCACGTCGGGCCAAGCAGCAGCGACCAGGGAAAGAACCCGACGACGACGGCGATCAGGTAGTAAAAGAACGGCCCGCGGTGGTGCTCCATCGGGTGCAGGAAGCGGCCCAGGTTGTGCTTGCCAAAAAAGCCCGCCAACCAGGCTCCCTCGGTTTGCAGGCCGACCGCGAGATACCACGGACCGGCAACCGCGAGCACGATGACGACGCCCACGAGCAGTCGCATGTCGCGCATGGCCGCGAAGATGCGCCGCGGACCGAGCAGTCGCGCGATCGCTGATAGCAGACGCCTTGCCGCGGCCCACCGTCCGGTGGACTCCACTTGTACGACGCCTGGGCCGCGGGCCGCCGATGAAACCAGCAGGAACAGGCCAATCGTCGCGGCCGGCAGCAGCACGCCGATCGGTCCCTTGTCCAGCACGGCCAGGCCCATGGCCACATAACTTCCCACGATCGCCGGCCATGTCGTGCAACTGGCTTCGGCCATTTCCGTAGGGTGGAAAAAGCGAGCTTGCGAGCGCCGGCCCGCCGTAATCGGCGCCGCTTCATGGTGGGCCGGCGCTCGCCAGCTCGCTTTTTCCACCCTACCGATGGAAGCCAGGCCGTCCGCGCGGCGTCCGCCCAGCGTATTCGTGCCCGCGGCAAAGCAGGCGATGGCCAGCGTGGAAAAGAAGGCCAGCAAGGCGTCGGGCGTCGCGGCGCGGGCCACGACGTCGAAGTTCATGGCGGTGGCCAACACGATGCCCGCCCAACAGCCGGCCGCGGACGAAAACATCCGCCGCCCCAGCCACCACGTCAAGAGCACCGTGCCGATGGCGAACACCGCGGATACCGAGCGGGCCGCGAACTCGCTTACGCCGAGCAGCCGATAGGCGCCGATCATGGCCCAATAATGCAGGGCGGGCTTGTCGGGCAGCATGGCCGAGTTGAAGTAGGGAACCACCCATTCCTGGCGGTCCATCATTTCGCGGGCGGCGCCGGCGAAGATCGGTTCGTCGTCGTCCCACAGCTCGGCGGCGCCGAGGTTCGTAAAAAACAGCAGTCCGCTGAGGGCCATCAAGCCCAGCCACTGCCAACGACACCCGCGCATCAACAGGCACTCCCTTACCAATTGCACTCCCGCGCAGACCTTGCGGCGGCCCAAAAGTGTAGCGCAGCATGCGTTGCGCAACAAGGGCAATAGGCCCGTCGGGAACGGTTATGCTGCCCGTCGCGGTCAATGAGACAAATGGCGCTGGCTGGGGCAGGGCCGTGCCAGGGGCTTGTAGCTCGGCCCGCGGCGGGGTCTAGCACGATCACTTTGGCCCGTAGTCGGCCAACAGTTGGCGGATCGCTGGCAGCAAGCTGGTGGGCACGGTAATCACGGTTTGACCGGGACTTTCGCTCACAGCCGCTTCGTCTTCGGCAACCTGTTCTTCCTCGGTCAAGTTTTCATAATGCTCAATGAGCCGCTTCACACGCTGCTCATCCCAACCCGCCGGATATCTCGATTCGCTCATTTAACGTTTCCTCCTTTTCCGTCGCCGATATGCCTGTAACGCTTTATACCAGCCGCACGCTTACCCGCGCAAGGTATCGCGAACGCGGCGGCAGTCGGGAAGCGAATCGAGAAACAACCGGCCGTAGGGCTTGGTGAGCACCCGCGGGTCCAAAATCACCACCGTGCCGCGGTCTTGCCGGCTGCGAATCAACCGGCCAAATCCCTGCTTGAGCTTCAGGGCCGCTTCCGGAAGCTGGAAGTCGCGAAAAGGATTGCCGCCGCCGGCGCGCACCGCCTCCAACCGCGCCTCGATCAGCGGGCGGTCGGGCACGGCGAACGGCAGCCGCGTGATGATCACCGTTTGCAGCGCATCGCCGGGCACATCGACGCCTTGCCAGAAGCTGTCGGTCCCCAAAAGCACGCCTCGCGGCCGGGCCTTGAACTGCTCGATGAGCTTGGTCCGCGGCAGGCCGTCGGACTGAGCGTAAAGCGCCAAGTCGCGCTCCGCCAGCCACGGCGTCAGTTCGGCGGCCGCTTGCCGCAACTGCTGGTAGTTGGTGAACAACACGAAGGCGTGGCCGTCGCTGCGCTCCACGTAGCGGCGGATGATCTGCAACGACGCTTTCTCGAAAGCGGCCTTGTCTTGCGTCGGGTCGGGCATGTCGGCCAGCAACACCAGCGCGGCCTGTTCGCGATAGTTGAAGGGACTGCCCAACGATTTGGCGGTCACCTGCGGCAGCCCGATGCGGGCCTTGAAAAAGTCGAATTCTCGCTCCTTGCCCGCCGACAGCGTGGCGCTGGTCATGACGACCGTCGGCACGCGCGAAAAGAGCTGTTCGCGCAGCGCCGGTCCCACGTCGATGGGGGCCGCGGCCAGTGCGATCCGCGGCCGGCGGCCCTCGCTCAGCTCGATCCAATAAACCTGTCCGGGCTGCGATTGCTTCAACCACTCGTCGACCTGCCCCGCCAGCGCCAGCAGCCGGTCGTGCGCAGAAATGAAATCGTGCCGGTCTTCCGCCCGCTGCATCCGCTCGCCGCTTTTTTTGAGCCGGCGTGCCAGGGCTTCCAACGCCGGACTCAACGGGTTGGCGATGATGCCCGCTTTCAACACGCGGCCGTTGGAGCGTCCCGAAAGCTGCTGCCAGGCGCGCACGTCGTCGAAGAAATCGCGGGCCAGGTGGCGGCAGCGATCCACCGATTCCACCTCGTCGTTCAGGTCGTGATGCACCAGCAGGCCGCGCTGCGTCCGCTCGTTGTAAAGTTTGTTCAGGGCGTATTCCACCTGGCTTGACGCCACGCTCATGCCCAAGTGATCGCCGGCCACGGCCTCCAACGTGTGGGCCTCGTCGAAAATCACCACGTCGTGGTTCGGCAGAATGCTCGCGCCTTCGCGCCGTAGCGCCAGGTCGCTGAAGTACAGGGCATGGTTGACGACCAGAATCTGGGCGTTCTGCACGCGCCGCCGGGCACGGTAATAGAAACACTGATTGTAGGTCGAGCACTTTCGGCCCATGCAGTTGCCGTGGTCGCTGCGGGCCTCATCCCACACGCTCGGCAGCGGACGGCGGTCGATGTCGCTCAGCGACCCGTCGGTGGTCTCGCGGCTCCAGGCGTTGACGCGCCGCAGGTCGGCGAATTCGCCCTCGCTGGCGAACATGCTGGTGGCCCGCTCGACGGCGCTGTGCAGCCGCCGCAGGCTGATGTAATTGCTCCTCCCTTTCACCAGCACCGAAGTGAACTCCCAGGGCAGCACCGATTTGAGCAGCGGCAAGTCTTTGCTCATCAGTTGCTCTTGCAGGCTGATGGTGTGCGTCGACACGATCACGCGGCGCGAGGGCTGATTCTCGTCATCGTCTTCGCTTTCCTGCTTGGGCTGCGACGATTGCTGATCTTGCGTGGCCGCGAGGATGGCCGGCACGAGATAGGCGAAGCTTTTGCCCACGCCGGTTCCGGCCTCGACCAGCAGGTGCCGCTTCTCGGCAATGGCGGCGGCCACCGCCTCGGCCATCGCGAGCTGCTCGGTCCGACACTCATACTGCTTGAGCCGGGCCGCAATGCGGCCCTGGGGGCCGAGAATGTCGGTGACGGAAGTAGACATCTATGTTGGACGGCCTTTTCGAGGAGCTGTGGGCAATAAGGGCGTGGGGTGGGACCAGCGAGCTTGCGAGCGCCGCCCCACCTAACGGCCTGACGCCTGATTCTACTGCTCCATCGCGTACAGCACGAGATTCAATCCAATCCGTGCGGCGTCCTCGCGCACATAGCCGGGACACTCCAACGACTCGTGCCGCTCCAGCGCGCAACTGATGTCGAGCGGCGAAAAGATGACTCCGTAGCGGTCGGCCAGCTTCAGCCCTTCCAAGTCCGGCGCGACTTCGGTCACCGCCGATTTGAGCGGCCCGTCGTCGCCACGGCGGTGAGGCTCGCGGCGGCGGACCTTCTTGATGTCGAAACCGCCGAACTTGTCGGTGAACAGCGGATGCGCGGCCGGAACCGGTTCCAGCGGCGCACCAAAGGTGCCGCTGATCTCGCGGCGAAACGACTTGACAAAGGCGTCGCTGCCGCACACCGCGTCGGCCAACACCACGCCGCCCCGCTCCACGTAGGTCTTGAGCTGCTTGCGCTCCTCGCCGCTGAGATGAAACGCGCTGCGGCCGTGCATGTAAAGAATCGGGAACTCGAAAACCTGCGGATCGGAAAGCACGACTTCGCGCTGTTCGATATTGACGCGCATGCCCGTCTCGCGGGCCACCACCTGCAATAAGTTGCTCAAGGCGCCCGGCGCGGAGTTCCAGCTTCCGCCGTACTTGACCTTGGCAATGTAAATCTTGAGCCGCTCGAAGGGGTCGATCACCTCGCTGCCGGCCAGCTCGCGGTCCATCGACAGCTTGAACTGCACCTCGCGGTTTGTGGCATAAGCCAGAATATTGATGCCCAGCGACCGGGCCGCCTCGATCTGGGCCTGCACCTTGGGTGAGTATTTGCCCTCGCGACCCGGCCGGGCAAGCTCCCATAAGCACGACAGCCGCAACTCGGCCGGGGCGAAGATCACGCTCGTCCGGCAACCGACATCGACGCCCTTCAGCGTTCGCTCGATCTTGAACACGCTGGTGTCGACGCGCTCTTCGGCCGTGTAGGCCGGGTGATCGAGCGGCAGATCGTGCAGCCGGTATTCGGGTTCGGGGAACATCCGCTTGACGAGCGCCTCGAATCCTTGCTCGAATTCGTCTCCGCCGCAATTGGCTTCGGCCAGGATGAAGCCGCCCTGATTGATGTAGGCCCGCAGCCGTTCGACTTGCTCGTCGCTGAAGTGCGGCGCCTTGCTGCCGCTCAGGTACAGCACCGGCGATTCGAGCAGGTCCTCGGTGGTGGTGTCGGCGGCGGGGGCCATATCGACCACCTGCCAGGTGAGGTCCTTCAGCCAGCGGCTCTCGACGTAGGCGGTGAGATTGCTCAGGTCGCTGCGATGGTGGTTCCAATCGTCGAACGGCTCGTGCCTGAGCTTGGCGCAGAGCACCGGCCGGCGGCCCTTGGCCAGAAAGAGCAGTGCCAGGCTGGTGCCGAGGTGCGGATCGTCTTCGGCGTGTCCGGTGCCCTTCCAATAGCCCGAAAGCTCGTCTTGCATGCTGACCAGCAACTCGGCGCCTTCGCGATACCAGTCGTGCCCGCCGATCAGCCGCTGGTTGGTGAGCCGTCCCGCGCGTTCGACGCCATAGAGATAATAGTAGAGCCAGCCCAGGGCGCCGCGGCTGCCGGGGTTGGTGTGAACGGAGAAATTGCGGCCCAGCCAGTTCAAGGCCATGTCGAGGTTTTTGTTGGGCAGTTGCTCGCCGCAGCAGGTGATGTGGTCGCCGTCGGCCTCGGCATCGCCGTGGCTGAGCCGGTCGGAAGTGATGACCAGTGCGGCGATGCCGGCGCAGGTCATGCTGCCCGTCCCGCCCAGGGCCGGCTTGTAGCCCCAGGAGCCATTGGGGTTCTGACTGTTCGTCCAATAGTTACGGGCCAGTTCCCAGGTGCGGTCGTTGACTTTGACGCCCACGCGTTCGGCCTCGTGCAGGGCGAGCAGGGCGAACTGGCTGTTGGAGTTGTCGCCTTCGGCCTGGGGATAGCCCCAAGCGCCCATCATGGGTCCTGCCCGTTTCTGGTTGTCTTCGAACCATAGGGCGTTTCGCTTGATGAGGGCCATGTTCGTGTTGGGTTCGGCGGCGCAGAAGACCATGGTTTGCAGCGCCGTCGAGTAGGTCATGGTCGGCTTGATCTTGCGCAGGTAATTGATCGCGGCCTGCACGTGCTTGTCGTCGGGCGGCACTCCGGAGTTGAGCAGGGCCAACGTGCAGATGGAGGTGATGCCGCCGGGATAGCCGACCGGATCGGGCCAGGATCCATCGTCGCGCTGCTCTCGTTTGAGATACTCCACGCCGCGGTCGATTGCGTCGCGGACTTGCTCCGCCGTGATCTCGGCCCGCGCCTGGCCGCTGGTCAACATCATCACGCCGGCAATCGCCAGGTGGAAAAAAAATCGCATAGAGCACCGAATCACAGGTCCGTTGGAGCCCGATTTCCATTGTAGCAACGTCAAGGCGGACGGCGCGCGTGTCTACTGAGTACGGTCCACCCAAGCTCTGCTTCCTTCCGGCACGGAAATGAGGATTTCTAGTGCAACTGGTGTCAATACAACGGGTTGCGACGCTCCGGAAGCCTAGCGATCGACTACAACACGACCAGCGCCAACACGCTGCGCGCCGGCAAGGGTTTTGACGCCTTCTTCGCCACCTACGCCCAAGACAACATCCACGCGCGGCCCGGCGACCTGGTGAACGGCAGCGTCGTGGCCTAGGGCCGCTTATTCACCGATACATGGCAAACGCGAGGCCCTCGGGCAAATCAGCCCTGTGGCGAGAATCAACGTCCTAGGCGAGCTCGCGCAGTCGCTTCATAGAAAATCGACCCCGTGCTTCCTTATAGGCTGCAATTCAGACGTAAGCGGCTGGCGGTGAGGCGGCGCCTGCGGCCGCGCAGGCCGCGCGGCCTTGCTTGCACCCCGCCCCCAGGCAACCCGCGGCAAGGAGGCCGAACATGCAAGTTACTTCATCTTTCGTCACGTTGCTATCCGAGTTCCAATGCACCTTCACCGCCCCCAGCTATTTGATTTTCATCGACCTGATGAGCGGCTGGGTGCTCTCGCAT
>DATLUO010000187.1 GCA_035533075.1 Pirellulales bacterium
CCGGTCGGGGAAGTTTTGGTTCCAGGGCCTTCGTTTCGCCGATCTCGCTTTTCGCTGAATGCCGCGCGCCGCCTCAACCAGCGCCTCGACCGGTTGATGCCGCGCGCCGCGCGGTTTCCGTGAGCCGGTCGCGTGCGCGGATCGCATCACCCCTCTTTCCCGCGGTCAATTCGGCCATATCCACCCGCGCGCTTCGCTCAAAAACCGCCCAAACGACCGCGTGCGCGCCACTGGCAAAAGGCTGGGTGTCTTGCTTCGCTTTTGCTCGTGTTCGCTGATCTTCGTACGGATCATTCTGTTCATCCTTGAACATGGTAGTTTCTTCTCTGGGCTTCCCAATCCGCCCAGCTCGGCGGCTAGCATACAAAAAACCTTCAAACTCTCCGATTGACATTTTCCACCGAATCCGCTCCGCGCGCAATTCCCCTTATGCACCCGTCGCGCCTGATGCCTCCAACTTTGCCCTTTTCGCCGGCGCGCGGGTTTAGTAAGATTCCCGACCGTTGCCGCAATCGCCTCCGTGAGGAACAGGACGGAAGATGAGCAAACCAGGCTTCTACGGTTGGATCCGTGAAAACGTGCGTCGCGCGGTGCTGCTGGGGTTTTCCGACGCGGTCGAGCAACTCGGCTTGCCGAACGAAAAGGATGAAGTCAGCCCACAGTTGCTGGCGGTGTTGCAGCCGGCAAAGCCGCTTTTGATGGCCGAAGGCCCGGCCAGGCCCGCATCGGCGGGAGGCGGCCGCAAACGGCTCGGTCAAACGCTGGAGCAAATCCAGCAGCGGGCCGCCAGCCAATCGCCGGCACCCTCGAACGAAACTTAGGTCGGGCTTTCCAGCCTGACATATTGGACTGCAACGGGGTCGCAGCCTGCAGATCGTCGCGGCCAGGATGGCCGTGGAGCGCGTCATGAAGGCGCCTGCGGCCCCACTCTAGCGGCTGCGCTGTAGGGTGGGACCAGCGAGCTTGCGAGCGCCGGCCCACCATCATTAGACGTCAGGTTTCAGGGGTCAGGCGTCAGGACTAACGACCTGATGCCTGATGCCTGATGCCTGATGCCTGATGCCTCCAATCGGCGGGCCGGCGCTCGCAAGCTCGCTCGCTCCCACCCTATTTCGCGGCCTGCTGCGGCGGAGCGGCCGAGGGGGGCGGCTCGAACTTGCGGAGCTCCTGGCCGTTCTCTTCGTTCCACAGACGCAACACGCTGTCTTGTCCGCCGCCCAGCGCGAGCTTGCCGTCGGGCGTGGTGGCCGCGGCGTACATGAAGTCGCCGCCGCCGAAGGCCCGCTGCTGCTGGGCGTTGTCGACGTTGTAGAGCCGTACCGTCTTGTCGCCGGAGCTGACCAGCGCCAGCGACGTGCTGCCTACGAAGTTGATCGACGTCACTTCCTTGCCGAAGCCCTGAATGGTGCGAAGCTGGTCGCCCGTCACAAAATCCCAGACCTTGACCACGTTGTCGGCGCCGCAGCTTGCCAGCACCTTGCCGTCCGCCCGCCAGCGAACGATCCAAGGGCTTGCGGAAATGGACCAGTCTCGTTTGCGGTTTGAGGTTTTTAAGGGGGAAGTTCCTGGGCTTGTTCCAGGCGAGGTCATCATCCGGGACGGCGACGAGTTTCATGGATTTCGGCGTGTCGAAGGTGAGGACGTGCATATTTACGACCTCGAGCACGCCACAGGAGTCCGCGGTGACGTAGCGTTTGATCCGAGGGTGCTGGGGCTCTCAGATTTTTTGCCGGCCAACCTGACGGTGAAGGACTGCTTGTGGTACCATACGGGCGAAGCTCTCAGTGTCGTCGGGAGCGACCAGATCCGTGGCCACGACGTTTGGCGTGTCAAATCCGAGCGCGACGATGGGGATGTCGCTGAGTATTGGATCGAGGAGCCGTCCTTTCGCGTTCACCGAAAAACGATGAGCGGCGCCGGCTACCACATCGACGTCGCGTCCGAGTTCTCGGGTGGGGAACCGAGTTGGCCGTTCCCCAGCCGCGTGACCGCAAGGCGCGAAGCGATGCCATCGGGACTTGAGAGAACTTATGTGGTCAAGAATTTTGAGGCGCCTGCCACGATTTCGCCGGATCGCTTCACGTTGAAATCGATGGACCTGCCGATCAACACGCCAGCAGTCGATTATCGAATCAACCGCATCGTGGGCTATTGGAACGGGGAAGGATTGCAGGAGAAGCCAGTGCGTCCCAAGCGCATGCCAGCCGGAAAGACGCCAGAATCGCAATGGGGCACGCGATTTGTATGGTGTGAATCCGCCCTTGATGCGCGCGGTGGCGACGCTGCCCATCGTTTTCATGCCGCACGAGCCGATTTGGGGCGATTTTGAGCGCGCACCCCAACCACGGCCGGAGTTCGTGCTCGGCGAACAGTTCGTCGAGTCGCATCCCGAGCGCTGGCGCCAGCTCCTCATCGCCGCGCGCTGGGCCATTCTACCGTTCACCGTCATGGGCGGTCTCGTCTGTTACCTTTGGGCCAGGGATCTCTTCGGCCGCAAAGCGGGGCTGACCGCGCTGTGCCTCTGGTGCTTTTGCCCCAACATCCTCACTTGGTCGTCGCTCGTCTGCACGGACGGCGCCGCCGCGGCGATGGGCGCCGCCGCCGGATACACTTTCTGGCGTTGGTTGCGGCTGCCTACGTGGCGACGCGCCATGCTCGCGGGTTTGTTCATGGGGCTGGCGTTACTGTCGAAGATGACATGGCTTGTACTCTTCACAGTCTGGCCCGCCGTTTGGACGGTGTGGAGAGGCGGCGGTCGAAGTGCCGCCGCGGCGGAAAAGCCCGGCGCCGCCCGCCTGGCCGCGGTTTTGCTTATCGGCGTTTACGTCGTGAATCTCGGCTACGCCTTCGATGGCGCGATGACGCCGCTTGGCCGGTTCCAGTTTGCCCGCCGCCTCTTTGGCGGCGGAGGCAGTCCCGATGGCGCAAGTATGCCCGCTCTACGTCTCCCACTCGACTGGCTACGTTGGCTGCCGGTGCCGCTGCCCGCGGAATTCGTCCGCGGCGTCGACCTGCAACGCGCGGACTTCGAAAAGGGCTTGCCGTCTTATCTGCTCGGCGAATGGTCGGACCACGGCTGGTGGTACTATTATCTCGTTGGCCTGGCCATCAAGGTTCCTTTAGGGACGTGGTGCCTCGGCCTGTTGACCTCGTTGGCTCTGCTACGGCGCTGGTGGCCACGGAATCGCTTACGCTCTACCCCTTCACGGCAAAACGCGGGTGCGCCGGGCGCCTTCGATGACTTCGCGGTTCTCGCACCGGCCGTCGCCGTGCTGGCGCTCGTGAGCTCCCAAAGCGGGTTCAGCGGTCATTTCCGCTACGCCCTGCCCGCTTTCCCGTTCGCGTTCGTTTGGATCAGCCAATCGGCGAATCAGGCGGGCTGGAAAAAGCCCTGGCGGTCGGCAGTCGTGCTTGGCGCGGTGTTATGGTCGATGGCGAGCAGCTTGGCGGTGTTCCCGCACACGATGTCGTACTTCAATGAGGTCGTCGGCGGCCCGGCCAACGGCCATCGCTACATGCTCGGTTCGAGTCTAAGCTGGTCGCAAGAGTACTTTTACGTTCGCCGCTGGCTCTGCGGCCATGCGGATGCCGACTCGCCCTACACGTTGCTGGAGCGCTCCATATCGCTGGAGCGCCTCGGCCTTCGCAGTCGCGGCGAGCCGCCGCCCGGCACGGCCGCTGAAGCCAGGAGGCGCGGCCTAAGCATCGACGCCAACGGTCCCGTGCCCGGCTGGCACGTCGTCAGCCTCCAGCGACTGCACGACCCCAGCGGCGCGTATCTCTATTTCGAGCGATTCCAGCCGGTCGCGACAATCGGGTACTCGACGCGCGTCTATCAGATTGAGCTGTCGGAGGCGAATCGGGTGCGCCGGACGATGGGATTGCCGCAAATCATGGGGCCGAATCTGTCGTCCGCGAAGCTGCTTGAGGAGATGGCGGCGGCGCGATCTTCGCGCCGTCCAGTGAAGGTGGCCTTGTTCGCCCCGGCGCACGACACGCGCACGCCCGCGCGCGAACGAGCGACGGGGATCATTGTCGCGGACGGCGCCGGCTTATCATCGATCGCGGTCACGGAACACGATCTTCGCGGCGGTTGCCTTGAAAGGTATGACGTGCTCTTGATAGGCGGCGGCCAGGCGAGCGTCCAGGGTGGCGCCTTGGGGACCGCTGGACGAGCGGCCGTGCGAGAGTTTGTGCGTCGTGGCGGCGGTTACGTGGGCGTCTGCGCCGGCGCGCATCTGGCGGGCGTGAACCACGAATGAGGCTTGAAACTCGTCAACGCGCGGCCAATGGCCGGGCAAAGGTTCGTGCCTGGCCAGGGGCAGGTGAGCGCGTCGTATCGCGGCCGGGGTCCCGTCTCGCTTGAATTGAGCGAGGCGGGCCATCGACTTTTCCGGGGTCCCTTGTCGCGGCTTCAAATGGACTACGCGGGCGGCCCGGTGTTCTCTCGCGCCAACGAGCCGACCCTGCCCGACTACGTAGCACTCGCCAGTTTTCGCTCGGAAGTCTGGTTATATCCGTTTCAAAGAGGCACGATGGTCGACGCCCCGGCCGTATTGGCCTCGCAATTCGGGCAAGGAAAGATCGTTTTGTTCAGCCCTCACCCCGAATCCGATGCGCTGGGCCAAGCTGTCCTCGCCGAGGCCATCCGCGCTTGCGCGCAGAGAACTCCTTCTGGGCCGAGATGCCTGCTTCCAACTCCCGCGGCGGCGCGTTAGATTGCATCCAGCATCTCGGCCACTTCAAAGGTTTCGGAGGCGTTTGCCATGAGCAAAGGACATCTGTTCATTGCGGCCGCGGTCCTCTCCGCCATCGGCGGGCTGATTTTCGCAAGTTGGCGGACAGGCGGCCAGTCCGTGGCCAAGGCCCGCCAACCGATGAAGCCGGCCGCGATGAAACATACCGCGCGGCCCGCGCCGATGGCGGCCGCGGATCGAACGCGGCTGGAGGAGCAGTTGGAGCGGACGTTGTCCGGCGCCACGTTGCGGGGCCACATGGGGCGCCGGCAAAAGCGGGAGATCGAAGCCGTTTCGCCCGACACACCGTACCGCCTGGGCAAGGTCACGAAGCTCGACGACAAGGGGCATTGGAAGTTGGAATACTACATACCGGGCACCGATCTGCTGTTCGATATGCCGCCGGTCAACGTGGAGTGGGCCGGCGACCTGCCCGTGATCACGATCACCGACTTGCAGATCAAGGGCAAGAAAGGGATGTTCCGCGCGCGGATCCTGATCGACGGCGACGACTACAGCGGCACCTGGAGCGACGGCAAATCGCGCGGGTGTCTATTCGGCACGATCGTGCGCGACGACAGTGGCGAAGACCGTTCCACTTGACGAAGACCGAGACCATTCTTTCAACGACGGCCGCGTGAAGTAAATCTCATTTCGCGGCTTGCTGCGGAGGAGCCACGGAGGGCGGCGGCTCGAACTTGCGCAGCTCCTGGCCGTTCTCTTCGTTCCAGACTCGCAACACGCTGTCTTGTCCGCCGGCGAGTGCCAGCTTGCCGTCGGGCGTGGTGGCCGCGGCGTACATGAAGTCGGCGCCGCCGCCAAAGGCACGTTGTTGCTGGGCGTTGTCGACGTTGTAGAGCCGCACCGTCTTGTCGCCGGAGCTGACCAACGCCAACGACGTGCTGCCCACAAAGTTGAGCGACGTCACTTCCTTGCCGAAGCCCTGAATGGTGCGAAGCTGGTCGCCCGTCACAAAGTCCCAGACCTTGACCACGTTGTCAGCGCCGCAGCTTGCCAACACCTTGCCGTCCGCTCGCCAGCGAACGCCCAGCACGTGGTGCGTGTGGCCCTCGAACGACCGCACGAACTTGCCGCTGGCCACGTCGAATACCTTAATGAACTTGTCGGCGGCGCCGGAGGCCATCAGCTTGCCGTCGGGCGAAAAGTCGATGCCCAGCACCGTGTCGCTATGCGCTTCGGGCATGTCGCGCGCCAGCGCGCCATCCGCCACGTTCCACAGCTTCAGTTCGCCGCTCCGCGAAGGGTCGCCGCCGCCGGAGGCCAACAGCTTGCCATCGGGGCTGAAATCGAGCGCCGTCACGCGATCGACCAGCGGCGAAGTCGCCCCGCCGCCGATCACGCGGGCCAGCGACCATTCGGCCAGCGTGTTGAACACCGTGGCGCTCTTGTCGGCCGAAGCCGAGACGATCTTTGTCGGGCTGGCGTAAGCCACGGCCAGCACCGGCCCAGCCTGACCGCCAAAGACCTCGCCCGCCGCGCCGGTCTCGGCGTTGAAGGTATGCACCAGCTTGTCGTCGCCGGCCACCGCCAGCTCCAGGTTGTCGGGCGAGAAGGCCACGCCGCGCAGCGGCAACTCGCCGGCCGTGGTAGCTTTCTTGGCCGTTTCGAGATCGGCCTCGGCCTGCTTCTGGCGAGCTTCGGCTGCCTGCTGCACTTGCTGGGCGACGGGGATCGCCTCGGCCGCGCGCTTGGCAGCCACGTTCGCCGAATCGACCGCCTTGTCGGCCGCCAGCTTGGTGGTTTCGGCCGACTTTCGGGCGGCTTCCATGTCGTTGGCCACCTTGGTTTTGGCGGCCAGATCGTCGTTGGCCGTCTTCAGCTTGGCAGCGGCATCGGCGGCGGTTTTGTCGGCGGCGACCATTGTATCTTTGGCCGCTTTGAGCTTGGCCGCGGCGTCGGCGGCCGCCTGATCGGCGGCTTGCTTGGCCTTGACCAGGTCTTGATTGTTGGCGTCGGCGTTGAGGGCCGTCTGGGCTTTGGCGACCGCTTCGACCGCGGTCTTGTTGGCCGCATCGGCGTCGGTCACCGCCTTGGCGGCGTTGGCCTTCGCTTCGTCGGCCGTCTTGGCGGCCGCGGCGGCATCGGCGGCGACCTTGTCGGCCGCGGTTTTTTCGTCGGCCGCTTTCTTGGCCGGTTCGGTCTTTTCGGCCAACGACTTGTCGGCGGCCGTCTTGGCGTCCATCGCCTTCTTGACGTTATCGGTTTCGGCCTTGGCGGCGTTCTCGGCGGCCTTCACCGCCGCGACTTCGGCCGCCGCTTCGTTCTTGCGGGCCGCGACGGCGCGTTCCATCTCGGCCGCCTGGAACTGCAGGCGATAGTCGCCCTTCAGCTCGGCCACTTGCTGAAAGTTCTGCCCGTTCCATAGCCGCACCACGTTGCTCGCCCCGGCCGCGGCAATGCGTTGGCCATCGGGCCGCACCGCCACGCTCGTCACCGGCGCGCCGTAGTTGAGTTGCTGCATCTGCTGGCCGTTATCAACGTTCCACAGCCGCACGCTGCCGTCCTGGCTGCCCGACAAAAGCTGATTGGCCGCGGGCATGTTCGTCAGCGCCGTGATGGGTTGGCCGTGGCCGGGAATCTGACGCAGCGCCAACAACGGCCAGACGCGAATCGACTTGTCGGCCGACGCGCTGACGACCAACTCGCCTTTCTCGCCGGCCGAGGCGAGGCCGACGATGCCGGTCTGCTCGACGAAGGCTTGCACGGCCTCGCCGCTCGTCAGATTGAAAGCGATCGATTCCGTACCGCCGCCGATCACAAGCTGGCCGTCGGCCGAGAAGGCTACGCTCTTCACCGGCGCGGTGAAGCCGGCAAACGGCGGCTTGGGTCCGGGCGAGCCGTTGCCAACGTTGAACACGCGCACCGTCTTGTCTTCGCCCGCCGTCGCCAGCCAGTTGCCGTCGGGGCTGATGGCAAGGGCGTGAACGGGACCGCCGGCCTGTGCGGCGTAGCGCTGAGCACCGTCGCCCGTCTGGAAACCACGCACGGTCCCGTCGGCGCCGGCAGTGAGGACCAGACCGCCGTCATTCGAGTAGACGAGGCCGCTGATTTTGCCCGTGTGTCCAATGAATGGCCGCTGGAAGTGAAGCGTGAGTTGTTGCACCAGCTTGCCGGCGCTGCCGGTCAGAATCTCGTTGGGATTGGCGGCGAATTGGACAAACGTGACGCCGCCTTCGAGCGAAAAGCTTTCGATGAGTGCCGCACGGGCAACATCCCAGGCGATGGCCCGTTCGCCGGCGCCGGCCGATACCAGCCGCATGCCGTCGGCGCTGAAGCCGACCGACGCAACGCCGGCCGCGTGGCCCGTGAGGTTGGCGAGCAATTTGCCGTCGCCGAGCTGGAACACCTTGACCGTATTGTCGGCGCATCCCACGGCCACACGGCTGTCGTCGCGCGACAGCGCAAACGCGGTCGCCACGGCGCCCACGGCGATCGAGCCGGTCTGCTGGCCATCGGCCGGATTCCAGCTTCGCACCGTCTGATCGGCCGATGCGGAAATGACCCGTTGGTTATTGCTCGTCATGGCGACGCCGACGATAGGTCCGCCATGCCCGGCAAAGCTCTTCAGTTCCGCTCCGTCGGCGACGTTCCATAGCTTGAGACTGTTGTCGGCCGCGCCGGAAACAACCTGGCCGCCGCCGGCATCGAACGCCACGGCGGTCACGGCTTGCGTGTGCCCGGCGAACTTGGAAATCGGCTGGCCGTCGGCCAGGTTCCAAACGCGGGCGGTCTTGTCTTGCGAGCCGGACACGAGCTTCGCCGCGTCGGCGCTGAAGGCGACGGCGGTGATCGCGGCCTCATGACCGAGCAACGTTTTGGCGATCGCGCCGGAGGCCACGTCGCGAACGAGCACCGCCGGCTTGCCGCCCGCGAGTCCCGCGGTGGCCAGCCATTTGCCGTCGCGGCTGACGGCGGCCACGGTGGCCGGCGCTTCGTCGGCGCCGCCCAGCGCACGTGGCGCAGGGGTGTCGAGCTTCCAGGTGGCGACGAGGCCGTCGGCGCCGCCCGACGCGGCCTGGTTACCGTTGGGGTGAAGGGCGACCGATTCGACGGACGCGCCAAAGCCCTCGATCTTGACGACGGGCTGGCCGCCGGCGACGTCCCAGACGCGAAGGGTCTTATCGGCGCCGCCGCTGACCAGCCGCGCGCCATTGCTCTGGAACCGCAGGCCCGTGACGGCGCCGGCGTGGCCCGCGAACGTCTTGGCAATTTGCCCGCTGGCCAGATCGAACACCTGAATCGGGCCTTCGGCGGTGGCAACGGCCAACAGCTTCTTATCCGGGCTGAGGGCCACAGCCGTCGCCGCGCCGGTCAGGCCGGCAAGGGAGCGTGCGGCCCCCGCGGGGGCGGCCCAGACGCGGATGTTATTGTCGCCGCCGCCCGAAGCAATCCGCTCGCCCGCGCCGAGAACGGCCAGAGCCTGCACGGGCTGAGGCGTGTCGATGCGACCGGCCGGCGCGCCGTCGGCGACTTGCCAGATGCGAATCGACTTGTCGAGCGAGCCGGAAACGAGCTTCGTGCCATCGGGCGAGAAGCGCAGCGCGCTAACCGCGGCCGTGTGCCCGGCCAGCGAACGGGCTGGCTGGCCCGTCGAAAGATCCCACAACTTGATGCTGTTGTCGGCGGCGGCGGTGGCCAGCCATTTGCCATCGGCGCTGACCGCGATCGTCTGCGCGCCGTCCGCGGCGGCCGTGTCGAAATTGGTCAAACGCACGTCCCGCGGCCGCTGCCAAATCTTGATGTCGCGATAGCCGCCGGAGGCCAAGAGCATGCCGTCCTGACTGAAGGCCAGCGATTGAATGAGATCGAGATCGGCGACGCCGGGCTGGCTGTAGATGCCCGACTTCAACAGCTCGGGATCGGTAAGCCGGCAGACGAAGCGGCCGGTGGGCAGGTGATAGACGAAAATCTGGTTGGCCCGGCCGCAGGCGGCGAATTGCCCGTCGGGCGTGACGGCCACGGCATAGATCGGATTGACGCCGGGCGGCAGCGATTGCCATTTGATCTCGCCCGACTGTCCCGTGACGATGCCGCCGGCGCCTTGGTCGATCCAGAGCTTGATGAGGCCCAGTTCTTGCGGCGTGAGGGCCTTGGCGGCCACCTTGTTGCCCGACGGAGGCATGAGCGAATCGACGCTGCCGGTGGCCCGGCCGAGCAGCAGGCTTTCGGCGCTTTTCATGGGGACGGCGGCCGGTCCGCTGTCGCCGCCCTTGATGATCGACTGCGGCGTTTCGAGCACGAGACCGCTTTCGGCCTTGGTGGCGTTATGACAGGCCACGCAGTTCCGCTTCATGAGCGGCAGCACTTCTTTTTCGAAGTCGACCGGCGTATCGCGTTTGATTTCGGCGATGGGGATGACCTTGTCCTCAGCCGATGCCTGCCGCGCGAAGGTGGTGGCCGCAAGGACCGAAAGAGACGCAATCCAGATTGAACGGCGGTTCCGTGGCATGACGAGCTTCCAGGAGGGATTTTCAAGGGCGTTGTTCGGCCCGGCGGGCGACCACAAAGGTCGTGTTTGGGCCGATTGGCGGGATTTAGACCAGCGTATCGCGCCGCCGGGCAGTTGACAAGAGTTTGGCCGCCGCCCGGCTTGTCAGCAAGCCGGGCTACGTGTCACTGCGCAAGGCGGGCTCGCCGGCGGTCAGAATCTTGTTTCCAAACAGCAACCGATCGACCTGCTCAAGGCGGAACTGCCGCCGGTCGCGAATGCTGTCGTTGACGAGCTTCATCAGCGCGGCGGCTTCGATAAAAACGGCGCCGCGAATCGGCGTGCCGCTCAGGAAAGCGGTCAGTTTTTCCAGATCGTCCGGGCGAAAGCTGCTCCCCACCACCGCGAAGTAAACCTTGTCGATGCCCGACTGGGCCAGCTCGCGCGTGTGCCGCGTGGCGTACTCGCAGAACTGCCGGTCGTCGGTCCCCAGCGCGTAGCCGCGGCGTCGCACTTTGGCGTCGATGATCGCGGCGAACCGCTCCAGGGGGGCGATGGCCAGGCAATCGGCCGCGCGACCGCAACCTTGACCCAGCTCGCGCACCTCGAAGCCGAGGCAGCGAAACGCCTCCGCCGTCCGCCGCTCAAACAGCGTCGAGACGGGCACCGTCTTTTCTGCGCCGGGGGCGGCGCTTTCGCCGGTGCCGCGCAGCCCGCAGGCCAGATGCTCCAAATCGCCAAGGGCCGCCGGCAGGTATGGAAAACGCTCGTCGCCTGCCAAGCCTGCCCGGCCGTGCCGCTCGGCGACGCGCGCGACCGACGCGGGCCGTTCCACCGACGCGGCCGTTCGCTCGCCGGGCAGCCACAGTTGCTGCTCGCGGTCGGCGGCGCGCCAGGCCACCTGCAAAAACCGCGGATCGCCGTTTTGCTCGCGGACGGTTTCTTCGTTGATGGTCTGCGTCGGCGCCCGGCCGCCCTCCTGCAGCGTGCCGTCGCGCAGCCGCGCTTTGTGTGTGCGTCGATCTTCGCGGCTGCGGGCAAAACTGGCCATCGCCTCCGACCAGAGCGTTTCCCAGCGCCGCGAACAGCGCAGCCGCATTCGTTGCGCTAGCCGATGTTCCGGGTGTCGGGCAATCCACGCTTCGACCCGCGCGGCGATCTGGGCCACGCGCTGCTGTGTCACGCCATAATCGGCGGCGACGGCCTGCTGCGTCTCGCGGTTCAGAATATGCCGTTCATAAATGCGGCAATCGCGCTTCCGGGGTGGCCGTTGGGCCGGTGCCGGCCGGGCCTTGGCCGCGGGCGCGGAAGAGGGCGGTCGGTGCGTGGGGTCGGGGTTGGTATCAGCGGTGCTCATGGTCTCGAACCTCGTAGGAAAGCTTGTGAAAAAAACAAGTGTCGTGGGCGGAAAAAAATGATCTAACCTGCTTCCAGACAGGCCCTTGCGACCGAAGCGAAACGCACCGATCGAAAACCATACAAGCGCTCAAATGTCGTGGCCGGCGTCGCGGAACTCGCGACTTCTCACGAAGTCTGCTACGGGCCGGTGAAAAAGGCATTTGCCGCCTGTCTGCGTCTGCCTACTTTCTACCGCGCGACTGGCTTGGGTTGATTTGCCACCAAACCGATTCGCAACGCCGCCGGACTTCTCACGAAGTCTGCTACGGACCGGTGAAAAGGCATTTGCCG
>DATLUO010000188.1 GCA_035533075.1 Pirellulales bacterium
GAACGGGCGCAGAGTGCTGTAGCAGAATTCGCAAGAATTCAAGCGTAACTCGCGTCCACGGCCAGACTTCTTGCGAAGCCAGCTACGGGACCATGAATAATCCGGGCTAGCAGGCCACAAGCCCAAGTTTTCATCGGCCCAGGCTCTGCCCAAGCCACCGTGAGTTTCTCATTCTCGGCCGCGTGAAGTAAAAGTTCACGCCACGTTACCGCGTTGACCGTCAGCCTTACTTGACCGTCAGCCACAACTCGGCGGTGCGCGCGGGGCGGCCCGCCAGCGCGGCGGTCGCGGCGTGGGTTCGCGGGACGGTGCCTGACGATTGTCCGATGATGCGAACCCGAGCGGAGCGGCTTCCCTCGGTGGCTGTGAGCGTGATTTTCACCGCCTTGGCTGTGTCGTCTCCGGGCAGCGATTTCACTTGGGCTTGAGTCACGCCGGCGGGCAAGCCTTCGACGTTGAACGTGATTTCGTCGGCGAAGCCGTGGCGGCGCTCGACCGCAATCGGAATCTCCAGCAGCGCACCGGCGGAAATCGCCAGCGCATGGGTTTCGACCGAGAGCGCGAAATCGCCAGTGAGTTGCACCGCCCGCAGCCGGTAATGATAACGCGGGCCGCCGTGCCGGTAGAGGTCGCTCACCGTCAGGCGGAATTCGCCGTCGGCCGGCGCGGTGAAGATCAGCTCGGCATCGGCGTTTGGGCCGACGTCGTCGATCCGCGCGAGCGATTGGTTCGCGGCGTCGGACACGTCCAACACCGCGTCGAGCGGATAGCCAAGCGATCTGCTCTCGATTTGGAACAGGAATGCCTGCCCCTTGGTGGCAATGAAGCTGAAAACGTCCCGATCGCGCGGCACGCCGATTCGACCGCTGATCGTACACGGCGGTTCGACTCGCTGCGGCTTTTCAGGCCCGTTCGGCTCCGACTCGACCGGCGTGGCATGAGGTTCGACCGGTACCAGGTAAACTCCGGCCCAGGCGGGATCGAAAAGCTCGACCGTGGCGGCGCCGACGGCCGGCGCAAGGGAGCGTGTCTTGGTCGCGTCGGGGATGTTCCAGCCGAAGGCTTCGATCGGGCTCGTGGCGCCGCGGGTCAGCGCCAAGGGCATAGCGGCGTCGAGGAAAGCGCCGCTGGTAATCGTCAGCCGGTAAATGTACGCCTCGTTGCCGGCCAGGCGGATCGCCGTATCGGGCGAGGCTGGGAACGCGAACGCGCGCACGAGGTAAACGCCGTCGGCTGGTGCCGTAAAGGTCAATTGTGGGTCAAGCCCGCGCTCGTCGTCGTTCTCGGCCAGCACGATGCCGCGCGGCGAGACGACTTGCAGCACGGCGTCGCACGGCGAGGCCAGCGTCTCGTGCGCTTCCAGCGAAGCCACCAGCGTCTGGCCCCGTGTCAAGGTCACGGCGAAAACATCGACATCGCCGGCCGGCGTGATGCGGCCATTGACGACCGCCGCCTGAGTGCCCAGCGTCTGAGGCGACTTCGTCTCGTTGTTCGGTTCCTGCTCCAACACTTCGGGTACGGTCCCCACCACGAATGCCTGTGGCGAGGCTGACCCCTCCGCGTCGTAAACCCGCAGCCAATAGAGCCCCGGCACGGCGTCGGCAGCGATCGTGACTTTCAGCTTTCCCTTTTCGTCCGCGGCGCTCACGTCCACTCCCGGCCGATCGACCCAGACTTGCGCCGGCCAATGGGCCAGCGTGCCGGCAACCGTGACCTCGACCGTCTGGCCTCGCTGGCCTCCGGCGGGAAAGAGGTACTGGACGGAGGGAGCGTCGGCCAAGGCCAGCGCCGCCAGCGCGTGCATCGACACCAGCATGAGCGGGATGCGGATTGCCCCTTTGAGCAACCGCCGCGAACTGGTCGTGGCTCCACGCCCTTTGTCGCCCCTTCGGGCCCTTCGGGGTTGGATGGTATCCAATTCGAACGCCTTCCTGGGGCTTAAAATGATTCTTGTAGGGTGGGCACTGCCCACCAGCATCGTATCATGGTCGAATCATGGTGGGCGGTGCCCACCCTACGGCCGCGACGCCAGTGCCCGCATGTTCCTACCCGACATTCCCATCTCGCCGCCAGCCTCATCTTCTTCGCCCGGCCACGTCCGGATTGATCCAGCAGCGCAGCGGCCGACCGGTGGCGCCGGCGATCAGGTTGTCGGCGGCGATCTCGGCCATCGCGTTGCGGCTGCTGACGGTGCCGCTGGCGATGTGCGGCGCGACGATCAGGTTGGGAAGCCTGAGCATGGGGTTATCTGCGAGCGGGGGCTCGGGGTCGGTGACGTCCAGCCCGGCGGCGAAGATTGTCCCC
>DATLUO010000189.1 GCA_035533075.1 Pirellulales bacterium
TTGGCGACGGTGCCGCCGTCGAGGTCGTCGGCGGTGGTGTTGACCACGAGCTGGGCCGTGAGCAGCATGCGCCCTTCAAGCTGTTCCCAGCCGATGGCCCGAAATACGCCGGACCGCGGCGCGGACCTGCCCAATGTTTGACGATGCCCTTTTTTCCCGCTACGGCGCAACGAACGACGAAAGAGACGCTTCATGGCTCTGGCTCCCAGGTGGTCGGCTATTTTGTATCAGCCCCGTCCTTTCCGCCCGTCCCCCGTCATCACGGGGGGCACCTTACGATAACCAGCTTTTCGCCGGAAATCAATGAAATTACGGGCGCGCCCCATAAGAATACGAGCCAACGTGGAAAAACCTTACCGAAAGCGGTTTCGTAACGTTTGGCAAGCGGCCGGGCTTATCCGCCCCGGAGGACCGCCTGGAATACTTCCAGGGCCTTGCGTTCGCGGCGAAGCTTGCGGAGACGCCGTTTGCTGGGAGTGGAAGCGGTTTGCGGCACCGGCTCACTGTTTGGAAGGCTGCCAACCGTTTCCAAGACTGCCACGCTCGGCGGCGCGTCCCGCCGCGGTTCCACCTTCACGACGGCCGAATTTGGAAGGCTGCCAGACGACGACCAGGGCAATCCAACGCCGCGCCGCCAGCTCGGCCAACTTGTCGAACAAGGCGGCCAGTTCCTCGGCACGCGGGCCGGGCTGCCGCAGCCAACCGCGCAAATGGTCGACCACCACCAGCCGGCAATCGGCGATTTGGTCCAACGCGCTTTCCAGCTTGCCGATCACGGCCTCGGCCGGCGTAACACCTTCGGGCAGTTCAGCGTCGGCATTGATGAGGGCCACTCGCCGCGAATCGGCGCCGGCCGCCAACAGCCGTCCTTTGACGACCGGGTTCAGGCGCCGGTCGGACTGCGCGATCAGGACCGGGCCGGGGCGCGTGTCGCCCGCCACCGCCTCGGGCCAGGCTGCGCCGCTGGAGACCCGCGCGGCGAGGCCGGCGGCCAGCAGGCTTTTGCCGCTGCCGGCCTCTCCCGCCACGACGGTCACGTGGCCCACGGGAAGCCTATCGGGCCAAAGCAAGTGGATGTCGGTCCCGTCGATCTCGTCGAGACGCAGCAGTTCGCGGCGGGGCGCGGTCGGGTCGCCGGTCCGAGGCCGGCCGTCGTCGGAAAGAGATTCGCATGACATAGATTTGTCTGCAATTCTAGTAATGTTGAAATGTGTTCTTAGGTATACGATATATATGAACATGATGTCAATAGGCCCGTGGTGGCAATTTGGCAGCCGGCTTTAGCCGGGCTTCGGTCGCTTGCCACCAGCTTTAGCTGGTGGTTTGCGTCACCGAACCCGACCTCGGTAGCCGGCTTCAGCCGGGCTTCTCGGCCAGGGCTTTAGCCCTTGCCGGCAACAGGTCTCCGCTTGGCCGGGCAACTCGGCAACACGCCCTGGGCCAATTCGCAGGCCGGCCTGGCCGGCGCCGACCGCAAATCGACTTTCCATCGACGTTCCCTCGATGTTCTCGCGATCGCCGTGTAGTTGACCGCCAGCGCGCTCTCGGTCGGGCCGGTGCGGCTGACGGCGAATTCGCCGGCGTCGCCCCCTTTAGTGGCGTTGGCGCTCTCGGTGATGGTCACCGTCGGCGGCGGCTCTTTGTGAATCGCCGGCGTGGTGCTCGAAAGTCCATCATCGACAATCACACGGGTCATGCGTCGGTCCTCCTGCCCTCGTGATAGCCACTGACAGAACTTACTTAAAATAGCGCTCGGCCGAGCAGGCGCAGCCCCACCAGGCAGAGCGCCAGCGCCAACAAGCGCACGATCAGCGATCCTTGCAGACGGGTCGAGAGCGATGCCCCCAGCGGCGCTCCCATCATGACGCCGACGGCCAGATACATGGTCTGCGCCAGTCCGCGCTCGAACTCGCCCAGCGCCACGTGCGTCACCGTTGCCGTCAGAGCGATGAACGTCAGCACGAAATGCGAGGTGGCCGTGGCCGTGTGGGCGGGCATCCGCAAGGCCCGGATCAGGAACGGGACGTGGATGATTCCGCCTCCGATGCCGAGCAGGCTGGATAAGACGCCGATGTAGGCGCTGCCGACGGAGCCCACGAGCAGGCGGCGGTCGGGCAACCGGGCCGCGGCACCTGGCCCCAGCTCGCCTCCCACGCCCAGCGGACTGGCGAACAACAGCCCGCCGACGGCCAACAACAGCCCGCCAAAAATCGGATCGAACAGGCGGCGCGGCATCTCGTGAACCAGCCGCGTGCCGAGGACCGCGCCCGGCAGGCCGGCCAGCGTAAACAAAACGCCCGCCCGAAAGTCCACCCGGCCCATCCGCACGTAGGCGATCGTGCCGGAGTAGGCGTTGAAGAACACCACCGCCAGCGACATGGCGGTGATGGTCGCGGGCGATTCGTGGGGGAACAGCATCAACAGCGCGGGCACCAGAACCGATCCGCCGCCGGCGCCCACCAGTGTGCCGTAGGCCCCCACCAGCAGGCCCAAGGGGGCCAGCCGCATAAACTCGTGAAGTTCCGGCGTCATGGGGGCGATCGGCTAGATTTGATAGTCGTAGGGAGAGGCCGGGCGATCGGCAGGGCGGACATCGCCGGTTTTTGTCCCTCGCTCCGGCCAGAACCGGGTCACCAGCCAATACGTGATCCAACCCCAGCCGAGCGGCAGGAGGGCGGTCAACAGGATCAGCACGGCAAGCCGCATCGGGTTTTCACTTCGATGTTTCCAGCAACCAGATGTTGCGGAAGCGGACCGGGTTTCCGTGGTCCTGCAAGTAGAGCGGCCCCTTTTCCGCGCCTTCGGCCACCGGGGCCGCCGTGGTGGCGTGCGGCAATTCCACGTTGTCGTGAATCACCACGCCGTTGTGCCGCACCGTAATGCGGGCGTTCTTTTGCTTCTTGCCCGCACCGTCGAACTCGGCCGCCGTATAGTCGATATCGTAGGTCTGCCAAACCAGCGGCGGGTAGCAGAGGTTCGCGTCGCAGTCTTTCACCGAATAAATGCCGCCGCACTCGTTGTTCTTGCCGGCCAAGGCGAAGGAATCGAGAATCTGCACCTCGTAGCGGCCCTGCAAATAGCAGCCGCTGTTGCCCCGGCCCTGCCCGCGCGCTAGGGGCATGAACGGCGTGCGAAACTCCACGTGCAGCGAGCAGTCGCCGAACTTTTGCTTGCTGGTGGCCGGGGGGATCAACAGGCCGTCGTCGCTGACGCGGCCGTTTACCAGCGCGTCGGCGTTCCGGCCGTCGAAGAGCACCACGGCGCCCTCGGGCGGCTTCTGGCCCAGCGTCGGACTTTTGCGTTCGGTGCGGGACAACTTGCCCACCACATCGCCCTCGGGGGTGGTCATCGAGAGCGTGCCGTTCTCGATGCGGCCCAGTCCTTGCGGCTGCTCGAACAGCACCGCGCCGTTTTTCAGTTCGCCGTCGCCCTCATAGACTTCCTTGTTCCAGCCATCGCCGGGCAGACCGCCCAGATAGAGCACCGCGTGAAACTTTCCTTTGCCGAGAGCGATCACTCGGGCGCCGGTTTTCACCGCGCCCAGGCCCGTGTCCAGCTCGCCGACGTACTCGCCTTGCAGGGCGAAGTCGGGGTCCGCCGCGGCAGCCAGCGGGTTGTCGTAAGCCGGGTTATTGGCGTTGTCGGCCGCGCGAGCGGCTACGGCAACGAGAGGGAGCAACACAAGCGACAGCATGGCACGGCGGAACATTGAATTCTCCAGATCAATAAACGCTGCATTTTCTGGCTCCATCTTATCCAGGTCCAAGGCGGGTGCAAGCCGCGTGGCCCGCTTGCTCCGCCCGTAGCCCGCTTGCTCCGCAAGCGGAACAGCTTTCCCTGGCTTGACGACTTTCACCAAGGGACAGGCTTGCCCGTTGGCAACGCACATCCGCTTGCGGAGCAAGCGGGCTACGGGCTACGGCTTGCTTTTTCCGCACCCGCGATTAGCATTACGCGCAGGGCCTTTTTTGCCCTTTGCGTGTCGCAGTCGGGGCGCGGCACGGATCGTTGACCGGCTGGCAATGCTCACCATGTGCGGACTACGAAGACGGTTCGGTCGCGGCAGGCGCTCCACAAGAGCGTGTCGGGCCGAGGCATTGGAAGACCGGCGATTGCTGACGGGCGTCACCTATCAAGGCGGCCCGCTCATCCACAACGTGGCCGTCGAAACCGTCTTTCTTGGGCAGGCCTGGGCCACCGATTCCTCGCTTCAGCAAAACGCCGCCCAGATCGACCAGTTCTTCGCCTCGATCACCAACAGCAGTTTCATGGACCTGCTGGCCCAATACGGCACCCCGCAGGCCGGAGCCATCGGCCACGGATCGTACGTCGGCGAGTTCGACATCCCACAAGACGCCTGGCGCCGCTCGACCGTAGGCGACGGCACGATCCAAAGTGTGCTCAACTCCGAAATCGGTTCCGGCGCTCTCAGCGTGCCCGACGACAACCGCCTGCTGTTCGTCTTCACTCCGCCTGATGTCACCGTCTCGCAAGGTGGCACGCGCAGCAACGGCTACCCAACCGGGTTTGCCGGGTATCACAACAGCTTTGTCGCTTCCAACGGGCAACTCGTCCGGTATGCGGTCATTCCCGATCCGATCGGCAACGACCAGGTGGCCGGCCTGACCTCGTTTGCGCAGCAAACCGCGGCGGCCTCTCACGAGCTGGCTGAGTCGGTCACCGACCCCGACGGCACGAGCTGGTGGGACGCCAGCAACGACGCCACTTCGGGCTATGAAATCGGCGACTTCGCCGACCTGAACAGCAACGTAGTTTATCTGAACGGGTACGCGGTCGAGGAGCTCTGGTCGAACGCCGCCGGCGGGCTGGCTGCAGCGGCCGGCGCCAGCGACGTCCCCACGCCGATCACCACACCGCCCGTCAGTACTCCGCCGACGACCGGCGGCACGATCAACCCGCCCGTCGCTTCGGACCTCCCCGCGAACATCAGCAACGTGGCTGAGTCGCTCACGCACAGCGTCGAGTATTACACCACGTTCATCAACGCGGCCTTCGAGCACTACCTGGCGCGGCCCGCCGATTCCGCCGGGCTGAGCTATTGGGTGACGCAAATGCAGCTCGGCGCGACCGACGAGCAACTCGAAGCCGAGTTGCTCAGCTCGTCGGAATACGCGCAGCTTCAGGGCGGAACGGATGCCGCGTGGGTCATCGGAATGTACCTGGACCTGCTGGGCCGTCCCGCCGACGACGCCGGCCTGTCTTACTGGCTGGGCGAAATCCAGGCCGGCGTGAACCGCTACCAGATCGCGCTGGGCATCGCGACCAGTGCCGAGCGGGAGGCGATCGTGGTGGCAAGCGACTACCAGACGTTCCTCGGCCGGACGACCAGCTCGGCGGAAATCGCGTTCTGGGTGAGCCAGTTCGAGCAGGGCGCTCGCAACGAAGACCTGATTGCCGGCTTCATCTCGTCGGCCGAGTATTACAACGCGGCCAACAAAGGCCATTCCGATTCCGTCGCTTGGCTCGACAGCGTCTTTCAGGATCTGTTTCAGAGCACGCCCACCGCCGCGGATCTGGACCTCTGGCTGGCCCAATTGGGCTGAGCGCCGCCCTGTAGGGAACGGACTCCGTGCCGTTCCGTGAAGTGCGCAAAAAACCGCTCGATTCGCACTTTCCGGAACGGCACGGAGTCCGTTCCCTACAGAGGTGCGGAGCGCATAAAAAAGCCCGAGAACATCCTTCGACGTCTCGGGCTACTGCCTGGGCAGTGATGCTTCGTTTCGCTCGCTCGATCAATAACCCGTGCCCAAGATCTTGCGATCGGCCCGCCAGCTCGACGGCTGTCGGTTGCCGTTGTAGTTGGGCGAATACGAATAGCGCACTGCTGAACCATTGGCCGTCGTCGGCCCATAGGAATAACGACGGGTGGTGCTGGACTGGGCCGCCTGGCCCGTCGCACGCTGCGACACCGTTGCGGTGCCGCCGTAGGAATAGTAACGCGTCCGCCGTCCGCCGGCTTGCGCCCGCTCGGCAGTCGCCATGGCCAACACGGCAACCGCCACTGCCAGGAAGCAGAACTTCCTCATGACACACCTCCAAAAAAATTGACACACATTGCCTGGAGGGTCGCAGGCCGCCTGGACACCGCGACCACCAATATAAGAATAGCCTAGAACCACGCCCGCGGCTATCTCTCGGACAAGAAAAACCCCCTTCTGACAAAAACTTAAGCAACTTGCCGCCTGGCAGCATCAGTGATACCGTAGGGTGGGATCAGCGAGCTTTTGAGCCCCGTGAGCAAGGCGTTAGGCGATGGGCGTTAGGCTTTGGGCACAGAGTCACAACCGTGCCGTAACGCCCAATGCCTAACGCCTGACGCCTTCAACATGGTGGGCCGGCGCTCGCAAGCTCGCTCGCTCCCACCCTACGCGGAACCTCCTGTTTTCGATGCAACCCCATGAGCGACCCCTACTTCCAGTCTCTGTTCGCCGAGCGGATCGGCGGCGTCAACTACGGCAAAGGGACCGAAATCTACAAGTTCGAGAAGATCAAGCGTGCCAAGCGGAAGGCGCTGGCCGAGCACCCCGATCGCAAGCTGGTCGATTTTGGCATCGGCGAAAACGACGAACCGGCCGATGAATCGGTCCGTGCGGTGATGGCCGCCGAGATTCACAAGCCCGAAAACCGCGGTTATGCCGACAACGGCATCGCCGCCTTCAAAGAGGCGGCGGCCCGCTTCATGGAGCGGAATTTTGGAGTCAAGCTCGACCCCGTCAAGGAGGTGAATCACTCCATCGGCTCCAAGCCCGCGCTGGCGATGCTGCCGGCGGCCTTCATCAATCCGGGCGACATTGCGTTGATGACCGTGCCCGGCTACCCGGTGGCCGGCACGCACACCCGGTATTACGGGGGCGAAGTCTACCGCTTGCCGCTCTTGGCGGAGAACGATTTTTTCCCCGATCTCGACGCCGTGCCGGCCGACATCCGCCGCCGGGCGAAGCTGCTGGTGCTCAATTATCCCAACAGTCCGACCGGCAAGCCGGCCACCCGCGATTTTTACTCCCGCGTGATCGACTTCGCGCGCGCCAACCAGATCGTGGTGGTGCAAGACGCCGCTCACATCTTGCTGACCTATCAGGGCGGGCCGCTGAGCTTTTTGCAGGTGCCCGGCGCCAAAGAGGTGGGAGTCGAAGTCCATTCGCTCTCGAAGGGCTATCACATGATCGGCTGGCGGATGGGCTGGGTTTGCGGGCACGAGCGGATCGTGCAGGCGTTTGCCGACATCAAAGACAACAGCGATTCGGGCCAGTTCATCGCCATTCAGAAGGCGGCGGCCGCGGCGCTCGACAACGAGGCCATTCCCCGCCGCGTTCGCGAAAAATACCGCCGGCGACTGGAGAAGCTGGTGGCGGTGCTGGGCCGTTGCGGCTTTGCTTGCCGCATGCCGGGCGGCACCTATTTTCTTTACACCCGTGCGCCGCGCGGAGTGAGCGGCGGAGCGAGGTTCGAGACCGCCGAGGCGGCCAGCCAGCATCTGATCGCCGAACACTCGATTTGCACCGTGCCCTGGGACGATGCCGGAAACTTTTTGCGGTTCAGCGTCACCTATGAGGCGGCCGACGAAGCCGCCGAAGACGCGCTGATGCGCGAAACCGAAGAGCGACTCAAGAAGATCCGCTTGGAGTTTTAGGTCGTTGTCATGCCCAACATCTTCGAAGGCCGGCCAGTGGCGGGCGAAGGCCGCTTTTCTATTGTCGTCTCGCGCTATAATGAAACGATCACCTCGCGGTTGTTGAGTGGAGCGATCGAGACGCTCAAGGCCCACGGCGTGAGCGACGAGGCGATCGATGTGGCCTGGGTGCCCGGCGCCTTCGAGATTCCGCTCGTGGCGGCCAGGCAAGCCGGCAGCGGTCGTTACGCCGCGGTGCTGTGTTTGGGCGCGGTGATTCGCGGCGAAACGACGCACGACCAACACATCAATCGGGCGGTGAGCGGTGAATTGGCGCGGATCGGCGTCGAGAGCGACGTGCCGGTCTTGTTCGGATTGCTCACCTGCGATACGCTCGAACAGGCGATCCACCGGGCCGGCGGCAACGTAGGAAACAAAGGATCCGAATGCGCCCTCGCCGCGCTGCAGATGGTCGATCTGCTGAGAAACCTGGAGCAAGGAAGTGGTTAGTGATTAGTGGTTAGTGGATAGTGCGAACGACTGGCACTAACCCCAACCCCCAACCCCCAACCCCCAACCACTAACCACTAACCACTAACCACTAACCACTAACAATGTCCCGCCGCAGCCGAGCACGTGAAGTCGTGTTGCAGGTCCTCTTTCAGGACGACCTGAATCCGGGCGCCAACCCCGCCCGAGGCGATGAATTCCTGCGCGCCCGGCTGAAGAGCGACGAGCTGGTGAGCTTCGCGCAGTCGCTTGTGGCGGGCGTGCGGCGCAACCGCGCGGAGCTCGACGGCCTGTTGGACCGCATCGCCGACAATTGGAGCCTCGACCGCATGGCGGTCACCGACCGCAACGTGCTGCGGTTGGGCGCCTATGAAATCCTCTACGCCGACACGCCCGGCGCCGTGGCCATCAACGAAGCGGTGGAACTGGCCAAGCGGTTCGGCTCGGGCCAGTCGGCACAGTTTGTGAACGGAATCCTCGACCGGTTTTTGGAAAAGCAACGGGACACCTAGGACGAGCATGGGTTTCTTCGACAAAGTCAAGGCTGGCTTGCAAAAGACCAGCCGACTGCTGAACACCGACGTCCGCGACCTGTTCAAGAGCCAGGGCCGTTTGGTCGACGAGGCGTTTCTCGACGAGCTGCTGGTGATCCTGGTCAAGACCGACATGGGCGTGCAGTCGGCCCAGCAAATCGTGGCCGAGGTACAGAACGAATTCCGCGGCCGCGTGGTCGAACTGGCCGACGTTCTGGCAACCGTCAAAAAAAACCTGAAGAGCTTATTGGCGCAGGACGAGCAGCCGGTCCGTCTGGCGGCTGAGGGTCCGATGGTGATCATGGTGGCCGGAGTCAACGGGGCCGGCAAAACGACCTCCATCGCCAAGCTAACGCACCTCTTTACCTCGCAGGGCAAGCGCGTGGTGCTGGGCGCGGCCGACACTTTTCGCGCCGCCGCCGTCGAGCAGCTTACCGTCTGGGCCTCGCGGCTGGGGGCCGAGATCGTGAAGGGCGAATCGGGGGGCGATCCGGCCAGCGTGGCGCATCGTGCCGTGGCACGGGCCGTCGAAATCAAGGCTGACGTTTGTATTGTCGACACGGCCGGACGGTTGCAGACCCAGCAGAACTTGATGCAGCAGTTGACCAAGATCCACCGGGTGATCGGCAAGCAGGTTCCCGGAGCGCCTCACGAGGTCATTTTGGTGCTCGACGCCACGACCGGCCAGAACGGCATCAGTCAGGCGAAACATTTTACCGACGCGGTGCAGTGTACCGGCATCATGCTGGCCAAGATCGACGGCACGGCGAAGGGCGGCGTGATCGTGGCCATCCGTCAGCAAGTCGGCTTGCCGGTGAAGTACCTGGGCGTGGGCGAAAAGGCCGAGGACCTGGCGCCCTTCGTGCCCGACGAGTTCGTCGAGGCGATGTTTGCGGGAATGGCGTAGGGAACGCGGTCTGGTCTGCAACGAGGAGCCAAGCATGGGATGGTCATACCGAAAGAGTGCCAGCATTGGGCCGTTCAGAATCAATGTCAGCAAGTCGGGCGTCGGCTACTCGTTTGGCGGAAAAGGGTTCCGCACGGGTGTCAATGCACGCGGGCGACGCTACACGTCGATGAGCGTGCCCGGCACCGGCCTGCGGTACACCAAGAGCGGCGGCAAGGGAACGACCGGCTGCCTGCTGGTGCTGGTCGCGGTTGGCTGCGCGCTCGCATGCCTCGTGGTTGCGTAGGAGGGTTCAGGGTTCAGAGTTCAGGGTTCGGATAGGTTCTTGGCCAAAAAGCCGCGCTTTGAGGAGAAACCAAAAATGCCATCTCTCAGTTTTGTCCGGACAATACGCACCGCGACCTCGGAGCGTTTTTTGCTGGCCGTGAACGGCGTCGACTCCGCGGCGGCGCTCGACCTGCACTACCTGCCGAACAACGGCGTCGCGGCCACGCTGTGCGTTTTGGACAGCGGCGTCGGCGACGATCAGATCACCGACCTCATCGAACAAATCGACGAAGTTCTGCTCCCCGAGGTCAGCCGCGCCGAAGGTAACCTGCACTTCACGGTCGTCCGGGGGCGAGCCGTCGGCGACTTTGTTCCGCACGCGGCTGGCGATTGACATGCAGCCAACCGGGTTGCCGCACCTTGCCGACGGTTCTTCAAAAAAGAAAAGACCTCTCCGGGACGAATCCCGAAGAGGTCTTGTTCGTTCTGACCCCTGGTTGCTGCCCCTGAACAGTCAACCGTGTTAGTTGCGCTGTACCAACTTGCGGGTCGAGGCCATCGTGCGGTGGCCCTGGATCGAAGCCGACGGGTCGGTCACCGGAGCGGGCGGCATCGGGGCAGCTTCACCAGCGGCAGGAGCCGGAGCGGCACCGTCCGCCGGGGCGCCACAGCCGCCGGCGCAGCCACCGCAGCAGCTCGAACCACCGCAGCAGCTCGAACCGCAGCCGCCGTGGCAGCCCTTGTGCTTCTTGAACAGGTTGCTCAAGAAGCTGCAGCGCTTCGTCTTGCAGCAGTTCTCGCAGGGATTGCAGCAGCTCGCCTGCTCGCAGCAGGCGGGCTCACAGCAGGCCGGCTGCTCGCAGCAGGCGGGTTCGGCACAGGCCGTTTCGCAGCAGCTATTGCAGCAGCCCTTGTCGAACATTCCCCGCAAGCGGCCAAACAGCTTGCACTTGTGGCCGCAGCCGCTGTTGCAGCAGCTCGTCTCACAGCAGGCCGGCTCGCAGCAGGCGGGCTGCTCGCAGCAGGCCGGCTCGCAGCAGGCGGGCTGTTCGCAGCACGTCGGCTCGCAACAGCTCGTCTCACAGCACGACTGGCAGCAGCTTCCGCCGCGGCCCAGCATCCGGTTGAGCAGATCGAAGCCAAAGCTCTGGCTGCACAGACCCAGGCTGACAACGAGTGCTCCTACAAACATGTTCCATTTCATCGAGCAACGTCTCCTTTACATGGAACTGGGGCGGAACGCTTGTCCTTCACTATCGAGCAGGTCCTGATCGACACGTATCGCTCTTCTCTCGTTTTGGGAGGGATTGACTCCGTCGGGAGTTCGCTTTCGCCGTAGCGGCGGTGGCCGATGTCGCAAGTCACTCGTTAGCAGGTCAGCGTGGGTCGTATCCCGCAGTTCACAAGGTTATGGCTCCAGGGCCGTCGAACCATTCCTTGGCTCGATAACTACCGGGTCGGTTGCCTGGGGCTCCCCATACGCGCCGCGGTTAGCGGCCACGTACTTCCTCGTTGAGGGACAACTACCGTATCGGCTACCCTATCGGCAGCCCTTGAGAACACGGGACCAATTTTCGCCAAATCGCTTAGCTTTCCTATGGGGCGGACCTTGCCGCGCTCATAAGCTGGCAAAACCTTAAGGGCAAAATCGGCCTAGGCCTGCTCGACGGCGCGGCTGCGCACCACTTGCTCCACCGTCTCGAGCAACTGGTCGAGCCGGAACGGTTTATAGAGCACCGCGCCCGAAGGAAGTCCGGCCTGCCGCGCCTTGACGATCGAATGGCCGGGATCGTAGCCGAAACCGGTCATCAGCACCAAAGGAACGTGCTCCATGACCGTCTGCAACTTGATCATGAATTCGAAGCCCGTCATGTCGGGCAAGCGGATGTCGGCAATCACCACGTCGTAACTCTGGCCCGGACTTTGGTTGCGGACCATGAAGATGGCCTCGCCGCCGTCGTGCGCGGTTTCGACGACGCAGCCGTAACGTTCCAGCAGGTTATGGGCGGCGCCGCGCACCGAGTCGTCGGCATCGGCCACGAGCACCGTCAGGCCCCGCAACAGCGGCCGTTCGCTCATCTGGATCGCCTGCGGGTGGGCCTGGCTGGGGGCCATCTGTTGGCCCACCTTCTGGATCACCTGCTTGATATCGCGGGCATTGCGCAGAATGCGCTGCAATCGCTCGGCCACTTCAGGCTCGTGGCCGATGTAACGCTCCATAATATTGACCGCGTCGTTCAGAATGTCGTCGACCGGCAGGGCCACCGCGCTATGGATGGCCTCGACGCTTTCGGCGGCCGTGCTGGCCTTCTCGGCCACGAGCAACTCGAGGGTGTTCAGCGCCAGAGCCACGTCGCGGGTGAAAATCTCCAGGAATTGCAGGTCGCTTTCGCTGAAGGCATGCGGTTCGGGGCTTTCCACGTTGAACGTGCCGATCACTTCATCGTGCAGCATGAGCGGAACGGTGAGCGAGCTTTTTGCCCCGGCGGCGCCCGCCAGATAGAGCGGGTCTTCCGTGGTGTCTTCGCAAAGGTAACTCTTGCCGGTGGCGGCCACGAACCCCGTCACGCCGTTGTTCTGCGGCTGGGCATAGAGCACGCGGTTCGTGGCTTCGGGCATCAAACCCTCGGAAAGCAGCGGTTCCAGCTTGCCCGTCTTGGAGTCGAGCAGGCGAATTTCCACCACATTGAAATTGAGCAGGTCGCGGGTGTAGTGCAGAATATTCGACTTGAGCAGCTCGATTCGCTCTTCCACCGTCATGGCGAACAGTTCGTCGGGCGTAAGATTGGCCAGTTCGATGCCCGCCTGGTGAATGGCCGCCAGTTTCTGCTGCTGCAATTGCTCGGCCGTCACGTCTCGGATGGTGACCACCAGGTTTTTGGGCGGCCCGTCGTCGTTCTCTAGGAGCGGGGCCGCGTGGACGCGGTAATAGTGACTGTCGCTGGAGCGCAGGGTGGAGCTGCTGCCGCAGCCCGTCGCCAACGCCGTGTGAAAGGGGCAAAAGTCGGGACCCAGAATCTCCGGGCTGCCCAGCACGGTGTAAAAGTTGGCGCCGACCACGTTCTCGCGGCTGGTCCACTCTTTCAAACGGCCGTTGCCCCAGAGAATGGTGTTGTCGCTGTCGAGCAGGACCACCCCGTCCGGCATTCCCTGCAAAATGCGTTCATTCTGCAACAGCTTGCCAATCTGCAAAGCTTCGTGGATGTGCTCGCCATCGATGTAGATGGCCGCAAATTCGTCACGCGCCAACTTGGCCAGCGCGCGAATGGGGCCCTGCACGCACACCAACTCGTACATTTCGCCAAGCGGCGAAATGCGCGGATCGTGGGAGTCGCGCGATCGGGAGACGTAGAGCAGTTTGGGTTTCGACGACAAGCTCGTCAACTCCAGCTTGGGCTCCGGGCTACCGCTGCATTATAGAGAGGACCACAAACGGGAACAACCGGCCCGGCGTGTGGCCCCGTCTTTTCCATCGGTTGGCTGGCCGCGGGTCGTTCAGCGCCGTGACCAATATTGGAGACAAGCATCGCGTTCGAGTCGGCCGGACTCTGTCGAGCTTGGCAATCATGCTCAATGTGCCCAAGGACCCGCCTATGCGTGACGGGCGGCAATCCGAGCGCGTGCCGCCTCTGGAAAACCGATGAGCGTAGGGTGGGAGTGAGCGAGCTTGCGAGCGCCGGCCCACCGGTGATTTTGGATTTTGGATTTTCGATTGGCGGAATCCAAAATCCAAAATCCAAAATCCAAAATTGCGCCGACGGTGGGCCGGCGCTCGCAAGCTCGCCGGCCCACCCTATCTCCTTTCAACCTGGGTAACGCCTTCCGCC
>DATLUO010000190.1 GCA_035533075.1 Pirellulales bacterium
TCACCCGACTTAGAACCTCCAAACGACGCCGCTCCTTGCCGCTCATCCGAATTGTCTCCATGAACACCTCCTTTGAAGAGGTGATTGTGGGGACATTTCTACCTGCGCCTTAAGGGGACATTTCTATCTGCGCATTACACCAAGTATGTCCGACACGATGGCCGTGGCCCTTTGAAGCAGACTTTGCGGCACTTTTCATCCACGACTCGGCCGTCGTGTAATCAAAGCCTGGCGAGTCGACTCGAATCGTCAAAGCGCACTGAGAATCCGGGTGCCTAGCCCTCAGCTCGCTCAGTGTGTTTAAGGATGGGTTTGCCGGCTCGACGGCCGAAACCAACGCCTGGAACGATGCACCGGCAAGAAACAATAGCGAAAGAGCGGCGCTGATACTGCGGACGTGACGCATTGTTTTTTCTCCTTCCCGTAAATGTTAGGCGCCAACGAAAGCAACGACATTTGCGATCCGGCGCTTTGTTTGTTCTTCGCCTATCCCTCCACCGCGATCAGCCCGTCACGCACGCCGTCGGCGAGAATTTGTCGCGTGGTGTGGATTTCGGTCTGGTCTTCCAGCGCGAGTATCGCCGGCTCGGTCGAACGCAGCACGCCGGTGATCCAGGAGGCGCCGTCGTGATACTTCAAACGCATGCCGGCCTGGAAATCGACCTTGTGCCCGTTGCCGTTCTTGGTGGGCGGGGGCGAAGCGGGCTGCTCGGCCGCTTTGGTACTAGGCGACGGCACATCGACCCGCTTCGCGAGTACCCCGGTGCCTGCTACTTTGGCCGGCTTCTTCTTGTCGAGCACGCCGGCAAGCTCCTGCAACACGTGCCAGTTCTCCAGCCGGTCTTGCTTGGCCATCAGCAGCGTCTCGCTGGGCTTGCCGTCCTTGTCGAAATGCTTGGAGAAACGGCCTTCGCTGCGGGCAAAGTCGATGAAATCGACCTGCTCGCCGGTCTTGGGGTTCAGCCACCAGTCGTCGTGTACGGCCGGGTTGCCTTGCAAGGAGAGACGCTGCTTGATGGTGTCGCCCTTGCGCGGATCGTAGCACAACAGCGGGAAGGCCCGCGTGTCGACCGCCAGGCGGGCCTGGTCGGTCGCCATGTTGTCGGCCACGCCGTGTTCGGGCTGGCAGGTCGTGTAGCAGCAGACCAACGCCGGCCCGTCGAACTCCAGGGCGTCAATAACAGCCCGATAAAAATGGTTGATGTGCGCGCAGGTCGTCTGGGCGACGAAGGTGCGAGGGTGCATCATGGCGATCTGGGCGATCTCCTTGCGGCGCTCCTGCTTGCCGTCGATCGCCTTGCCGTGAACGCTCATCTTCGTGTTCTGCCCGGTGAAACTGGAGGTCGAGGCCTGGCCGCCGGTGTTGGAATAGACCTGCGTGTCGAGCACGAAAATCTTGATGTTCGCGCCGGAAGCCAGAATGCGCGAGAGCGACTGAAAGCCGATGTCGAACATTGCCCCGTCGCCGCCCAGGCACCACAGCGGCCGGTCTTGCCAGCCCATCTGGTCCCAACGCATCCGCACGCCCATGGCGAAGGCCGGAGCGTTCTCGAACAGCGAGTTCGACCACGGCACCAGGTACGGATTGTAAGGATACGTCGAAGTGTAAACCGTGTTGCAGCCCGTGGCGGCGATGATGCCCCAGCGGTCGCCGTACTTGGCGCCGGTGGCGGAGCACATCATCCGCAGGGCGGTGCCTTCGCCGCAGCCGGCGCAACTGCCGGCCCCGCCCGTATAAATGTGCGTCTGCTCCTTGAGCATCATGTCGACCAGCAGGTTGTCGTTGACGTATTTGTCGTCCGACGGGCCGAAGTTTTTGAAGTAGCGGTGGCTCTTGCGGATCGACGTCATCACGTCGTCGGTTTTGGGGATCATCTTCAGGGCCAGATCGTCGCAGACCGTGACGCACTCGGCGCACCCCTTGCACTTGCTGGGGTCGATGATGATCTGGAACATGCCGCCGTCGCCGTCCTTCTTTTTCGGGCCTTCGTAATACTTGCGGGTCTTGGACCACTGCTGGCGATACATCTCGCGGTCGGCCTCGTCGGGGATTTCGGCCAGCTTTTGCTCCAGGTGGCTTTCGCTGATGACCTTGCCGAGAATGGCGGTATCCGGGCAGAGCGTGACGCAGTCCATGCAGCCGGTGCAGTTCTCGGTAATGTATTCCGGGATTTCCGGGGCGATGTAGCTGAAATCGCGGAGCGTGGCGGTGCCCGCCGGCACCAGCGAGCGGGCCACGCTCAAATCGGCGGGCAGCCCCTTCTCGGCGTACCCGTCTTCATACGAGCGAATGATGCGGTCGTTGAAATCGAGCACGTCGAGGACGGGGAGCTTGACCTGGCGATACGGCTGGTCGACCAGCGTGCCGTAGGAGTTGTTGTTGAAGGGGTCACGCGCGGAGGCGTCGTTCATGGAGGGGGTAACAGCGGTGGACATGGTTGCTTTCTATGGTTGGGTTAGGTGTTGTCTCTCTGTAGGGAACGCCCTCAGTGGCGTTCCGCAGTCGGGTTATCTGTAGGGAACGCCCTCAGTGGCGTTCCGCGGTCAGGTTGTCTGTAGGGAACGCCCTCTGTGGCGTTCCGCGGGCTGCCGATGGATTCTCGCTTCTCATTGGGTCACCACCACGGATCGACAATCACGGAGTGCTCCCATTCGTTCCAATCCTTGACAAGGCCACGTCGAACTGGGTTGCTAAGTATATAGACTGCGACCTCTTCGAACGGCCAGTCGAGGTCGAGCACGCGGTCGTAAGATCCTTTCTGCCAAAGCTGGCCGCGAATGCCGAACCGCCAGCTTTTGTTGGTGGTGTAACTCTTGAAGCGGCTCAAATGGTCCAACACGCCTTCCGGGACCAAGCCCCGCGTGCCGGCATTCACGAGTTTCAGCTCTCGCTCGGTGAGCCGGCAAAGAAAGTGCAGGTGATCGGGCATCAAGCAGTAGCAAAACAACAGCCAGCCGTACCGCTGCTTGGTCCAAATTAGTGAGTCGATGACCTCTTTGGCGAGATCGGCGTTTAGAAACGGAGAACCCTGATGCCGCGCACAAACCGTGAAGTGGTATTCATATTCGGTGGTGGCATAGGCCGACGGAGCGAGCCGGTGCGATTTGCGAACAGGGCGCCGTTGTTGAGGGTCGATCATTTGTTGGTTTCGATCTACTCGCACATCGCGGAACGCCACGGAGGGCGTTCCCTATAGAATCTCGTTCACTCGTACTCCGCGGAACGCCACGGAGGGCGTTCCCTACAGACCATCTCGCGTTTACCCCATCACCTCGCGCGGTATCTCCTGCATCTCCCCGTAACCCCGCTTGACGCAGGTCAGGTTGTCTTGCACCACCTGCTCGCCGCGCTTGCCAAAGTATTTTCGCAGGGCCTTCTCGACGCCGGCGTATACCTGGTCGTCGGTCATGCCGCTGTCTCGGGCGTAGGGCGTCAACTTCAAGAACGCGCCTAAGAGCACAATGCCCTGCATGCGCATCTCCAGGTCGGCCTCGCTGGCCACGTCACGGGCAATCTGCACCATGTCGATGTAAAACATGCGCATGCCCTTCTCGCGAATCGATCGCTGATGCCAGGCAGGGATTCGCTTCCAGACCTCCGCCGGATCTTTCTGCGTCGATTGCATGAAGATCGCCCCGCCTGCCAGCATGCCCTCCAGCGGATTGCCGCTCTGCATGGCGTTGGTGTCGTTGAGCACCACCAGGTCGACGTGCTCCAACTCGCTGTGCATCTGAATGTGCTCGTCGGCGATCGTCAGATAATAGGTCGTCGGCAGGCCCTTCTTCTCGGAGCCGTACTTGGGATAAGCCTGCACGTCTTTGCCGAATACGTCTCCGGCGATCGTGGCGATGACTTTGTTCGTGGTCACCGAGCCGAAGCCGCCCACCGAATGGCCGCGCATCGAAAAGCCGCCGTGTGGCCGCAAATCGGGGTCTTCGGCCATCTTCAAGGCCAAGGCATGATTGATGCCGACGCAGAAATACTCCTGGCCGTCGTGCATCATGTTGTCGAAGATGGCGATGATGTCGCCGGGCCGAACGTCGCGGCTGCCCAGGCCGGCCGCGCCGTGATAGATGCGCGGCACGCGGTCGATGCGCTCGTGGCCGGGCTGGCCGCTGACCGCATCGCAAAACGCGGCCTTGATTTCGCGCGTCAGGTGGTTGCCCGTCGTCGAAAGCGGGTCGTCCATCCGCTCGATCACCGAAAACGCTTTGCAGTCCTTCAGCGCTTCGACAATCCGCCGGGCCGGGAACGGCCGGAAGCAGACCACCGTCAGGCAGCCCGCCTTGACGCCCTTTTTGTCTCGCAGATAGTCGACCGTGGCTTGGGCCGTCTCCATATACGAACCCATGCCGACCAGAATGTATTCGGCGTCTTCGCAGCGATAAGGCAGCACGAAGTCGTATTGCCGGCCAGTTTTCAGGCGGAACTCGGCGAACGCCTCTTCCAAGGCCGGTTCGACGCGGTCGTAATACCAGCGCTGGGCGATCTTGCCCTTCATGTACGAATCCTGGTTCTGCACCGTGCCCGACATGATCGGATGGTCGGGGTCCATCAGGTTCATCAGCTTTTCGGCCGGCTTGCCGATGTAGTCCTTCATAAACTCCAGTTCGGGCAAGCGCACCGATTCGACCGTGTGCGTGGTCAAAAAGCCGTCTTGCACGTTGAAGAAGGGCGTGTTGCTGGCTTCGGCCGCACGTCGGGCAATCAGGCACAGGTCGCCCGCCTCCTGGGCGTTGCGTCCAAAGATCATGCCCCAACCGCAGTCGGCCACGCTCATCAGGTCGTCGTGGCCAGCGTGGACGTTCAGCGCCTGGCTGGTGAGCGCGCGGGCGCCGATGTTCATCACTACCGGCAACCGCTTGCCGGCGATCGTGTAGAGCACCTCTTTCATCAGCACCAGGCCCTGGCCCGATGTGAAATTGGTGACGCGGCCTCCCGCCAAGGCGAAGCCCTCGCAGAAGGTGGCCGCCGAGTGCTCGCTCTCCGGCTCGAAGAACACAAGTTGATCGCCCCACAAGTTCGGCCGGCCGTTCATGACCGCGGCGTTGAAGCCGCCGCCCATCGTGGTCGAACTGGTGATGGGATAGGCTCCCGAGCCTTGCGAGATGTTGATCTCGACATGGACCACCGCCTCGGCGCCGTCGCACGTGGTCGGGATGCCGGGGTATTGGTATTTCGGCTCGACCCGCTCGGAAAGCACGTCGGGCACGTGCGTTTCGAACGCAGCGCGAGGGGTTTCGATTGTGGCAATACTCATTGATGTTTTTCCTTATCTAAATCTAGCAGGTAGGGCACGTTCCTTTCGCGGAGCGAAAGGCGACCATGCTCACCGTGGTTTCTCAGGGGCGATTATGGTTGGGGCGCGCCAATGGCCGTCGTCGGAAGCGGCCAGGGCGAGCGAACGGGGGGCGTAAAGGCCGTGCGATTCGAAAAAGGCGTCGTGCAGCCGGGCTTTCACCCAATCGACGTTGTCGGTGCTGAGCACCAGCGCCCACGAGCAACCGGCGTCGCTCATGCCGTCGTTGGTGGCGAAGCCCAGCACCGGCACGCCGGCTTCATAACAAGCGTCGAACAGCAGTCGCACCATCTCGTGGGTGCGCGAGTTGCGGGCATAATCGTCGTTGCCGAAAACGACGCAGGCGTCGAGGGCGGCCAGCGGCATGACGCCGCGATGGGTTTCCAGCCGCCGCGAATGAACGTAGTTGGCGAGTTTCTTCGCCCGTGCGTTGTAGTTCATCGCCGAAATGGGGTCAGTGCGTAGACCGGAACCCTTGCCCCGCGGTTTCCGGCGAAATGGCAAAATGCGTATCGGCTCCGGCGAGGCACCCTCAAAACGGGCGCGCTGTGCGGCGAAAAAGTGTGCGCCGCCGGTCTAGCTAAAACAACAGCTTCAGCCCCGGCCCCGTCGAACGTTGCCGCACCTCAGCGGCCAAGTCGCTATTGACCCTGACGTACACAACTCAACACGGTCATGCCCTTCATGCTACAGCGCCAGAGTCGTGTGTCAACGTGATTCCGCCAAGCGGACCGCCCTGAAAACCATTTAGGTTTGCCGCGTGACGCGGTGGGCGACGATCCAGACTTCTTCTTGCCGGCTGCCGTTGCGGCGGCAGGTCGACGAAATAAAACGCTTGAGTTTCGTCATCTCGCCGCTGACCGACCACTTCGCGCCGGCCGACGGCCTGGCGAAATCGACCATCACGATAACGATGTCATCCTCCATCCAAACACCATGATCGTCGCTCCACCAAAAGCCAGTTAACACGGCTGGCATGAGCTCGCTGAACGTAAAACCCGTTACGCCCAGCCGTCGGTTGTTGAGTTGCTGCACGTAGGCAATAACCTCATAAACTGCCTTCATCTCGCCGGTATTGCTGACGGGGAGATTGAAAACGACCCGTGGCTGCGACGTCCGGTGCTGCGGCCCGTAACGATTCCGCCGGCACGCTTCCGCGAACGTAGCCCGATAAGCTAAGCTGGGGTATCCGCATAACGGGCTGGGCCGCGAACCGTATGATTCACGTCGAAGGATTGACCAAATACTACGCCGACCTGCGGCGCGGAAAGCTGGTGGCCCTCGACGGGATTAGCTTCGACGCCGCCCCCGGCCAGATATTCGGCCTGCTCGGTCCCAACGGCGCCGGCAAAACCACCGCCCTCCGCATCATCAGCACCGTGCTGCGGCCCAGCGCCGGCAGCGTGACCGTACACGGCTTCGACGTCGTCACGCAGCCCTCGCAGGTCCGCCGCCAGATCGGCTTCATGTCGGCCAACACCGGCGTCTACGACCGCATGACCGCCTGGGAAATGGTCGAGTATTTCGGACGCCTGCACGGGCTGCGCGATCCGGAACTTTCCGAGCGGATGGAGCGGCTCTTCGACCGGCTGCAAATGAACGAGTTCCGCGACCTGCTGGGGGCCAAGATGTCGACCGGCATGAAACAAAAGGTGTCGATCGCCCGCGCGCTGGTCCACGACCCGCCGGTGCTGATCTTCGACGAAGCCACGTCGGGACTCGACGTGCTCGTCGCACGTGCCATGCTCGCAACGGTGGCCGAACTTCGCAGCCAAGGCAAGTGCGTGATCTTTTCGACGCACATCATGCGCGAGGCCGAAAAGCTTTGCGACCGGCTGGCGATCATCCACCGCGGCCGCATCTTGGCCGAGGGCACGCTCGACGAGCTGCGCGACCGGCACGAGCAACGCGACCTGGAAGAGCTGTTTTTTCAACTCATCACACGGCACGACGAAGGGTTCCGGGTTCAGGCTTCAGGGTTCAGCAAACACGAGGAAGGGTTCAGGGGTCAGGGTTCAGGGTAAAGGAAGGGTTCAGGGGTCAGCAAACAGGTGTGACGAAAGACCAACTGTTCGCTACTTTCTCTGTCTGGTGCCTGTTCCTGTTTCCTTCGATGTCCCGAACCCTGAACCCTGAACCCTGAACCCTGAACCCTGAACCCCGAACCCCGAACCCCGAACCCTGAACCCTGAACCCTGAACTCTTGCATGAACTGGTCCAACGTCAAGCTGATCTTGCATCGCGAAGTGCGCGACCAGTTGCGCGACCGCCGGACGCTGTTCATGATCGCCGTGCTGCCGCTGTTGCTCTATCCGCTGCTGGGCATGAGCATGTTCCAGGTGATGCAGTTCGTCAGCGAACGCGCCACGCACGTGCTCGTGGTCGGCGCGGAAGAGTTGCCCGACTCGCCGCGGCTCATCGAGGGCAGCCATTTCGACGCCGAGTGGTTCAGCACGCCCGAAAAGTCGGGCCTGCTGGAAGTGACGGTTCTGTCGAAGCCGCCGGTCTCCGGTGAAGCGGCCGACGTTTTGGCCGATGCGCGACAGGCGGTCGAACGCGGCGAGTATGAAGCGGTGGTTCATTTTCCGCCGGAGTTCGGCCGCCGCTTGCAAGAGCTTCGCGAAAGCGTGGCGCGGCACGACGCGGCGAGCGACGGGGCCAAAGAGTTGAAAGTTCCCGGACCCGACGTTTATTACAACACGGCGAAAGAGAAATCGCAGATCACGTTCGCACGGGTTTCGCAGGTGCTCTCGCGCTGGACCGACGCCATCGGCCGCAAGAACCTGGCCGAGAGCCACTTACCGGAGTCGACGGCCCATCCCTTCGAGGTGGAAGAACATGACGTGGCCGCCGAGGCAGGGCATCGCGACGCGGCCGTCTGGTCGAAAGTGCTCCCCTTTCTGCTCTTGATCTGGGCCCTGACCGGCGCGTTTTATCCGGCCATCGACCTGTGCGCCGGCGAAAAAGAACGCGGCACACTGGAAACGCTGCTCAGCAGCCCCGCCGAGCGACGCGAGATCGTGTGGGGCAAGCTGCTCACCATCATGCTCTTCAGCACCGTCACGTCGCTGTTGAATCTGCTCAGCGTGGGTCTGACGGGGGCCTTCGTGGTGCATGCCCTGCACGAGCTGAAAAACATCGGCGCGCCGCCCCTGCTCACGCCGCTGTGGCTGGGGCTGGCACTGCTGCCGATGTCGGCCCTGTTCAGCGCTTTATGCCTGGCGCTGGCTTCGCTGGCCCGCAGCAGCAAGGAAGGCCAGTATTATCTGATGCCGTTAATCATGATCACCATGCCGCTGATGATTCTGCCCATGGCGCCGGGCGTGGAGCTGAACCTGGGCAACAGCCTGATTCCGATCACGGGCGTCGTGCTGCTGCTGCGGGCTTTGCTGGAAGGCAATCTCGCCCAGGCGTTGCCCTTTGTGCCGTCGGTGGTCGTGGTCACGTTGGGCTGCTGCCTGTGGGCCACGCGTTGGGCGGTCGATCAGTTCAATTCCGAAAGCGTCTTGTTCCGCGAAAGCGAGCGGTTCGACTTGAACCTGTGGTTCAAGCACCTGATGCGCGACCGGGGCGAAACTCCCAGTCCGGGCGCGGCGTTGCTGTGCGGCCTGCTGATCTTGCTGATCTTTTTCTTCATGGGCCTGGCGATCAACAACAAGGTCGCGACGCCTTCCGGCGATGAGTTCCAGCGCGTGGCCCAACTCGCCTTAGTGACCCAGTTGGCGATGATCGCCACACCGGCCTTGTTGATGACGATCATGCTCACCCGCAGCCCGCGACAGACGCTGCTGTTGCGTCTGCCGAAGCTGTGGACGCTGCCGGCGGCGTTTTTGTTGGCCATCGCCTTGCACCCGGCGGTGCTGCTGCTGCACCAGATCATCCAGCGGTTGTATCCTGTTTCGGAAGCGATGCAGCAAGCCATGCAATTGCGTTTCGAATCGTCGACGCCGCTGTGGCTGATCGTGACGGTGTTCGCCTTGACGCCCGCGATTTGCGAGGAGTTGGCGTTTCGCGGATTCATGTTGTCGGGGCTGCGGCACTTGGGGCACAAGTGGCAGGCGATCGTGGTGTGCAGCGTCTTTTTCGGCGTCGTTCATCAGGTGTTTCAGCAGTCGATCGTGGCCTGCGTAATGGGGCTGGTGCTCGGCTATCTGGCGGTGCAGAGCGGCAGCCTGCTGACGTGCAGCGTGTTCCACTTCACGAACAATGCGCTGCCGTTGGTCGTGGCCTCTTTGCTCGAAGACCCGGCCGAGAGCGAGCGGTGGAGTGGCTGGATCGAGAAGAGCGACGAAGTGCCGTATCTATTTGCCTGGCCGGTGCCGATTGCCGGTTGCCTGGTCGCGGCCGCCATACTCTATGCCTTCCACCGCATGACGTACGCCCGAACCAGCGAAGAAGTCTTGCAAGAGGCGCTGGCGCATCAGGATCAAACCGCTCCCGCCGCGGTGCGGACGTAAGTAATATGACAAGGTAGGGCGGGAGCGAGCGAGCTTGCGAGCGCCGGCCCACCATTGGCGCGACGTCGATTACGGTGGGCCGGCGCTCGCAAGCTCGCTGGTCCCACCCTACAAATGCGCTCTCATCGGACTGCCAAGCTCGGCCAGCACGGCCTTGGCGACCAGATCCGAAGGCCGCCCTTCGCCGATCGCGGTCAACCTCCGCCAAAGCCGCTCACCCGCCGCCATTCGCTCGCGCATGCGCGGCGGACAGACCACAGCGGTGTCGGGGTCCGGCCGCAGCTCTGCCTGTCGGGCCGCCAGCGCCGCGCCCAACGCCTCGATCTCTTCCACGGTCTCAAAATCACTCAGGCCGACGACGAGCGGATTGTCGCGGCCCGACACCTTCGTGCGCGCGTCGGCCTTGTAGATCACAATCGGTTTGCCCAGCATCCAGGCCATCGCCGCTTCGGCCACGGCGCCTTCGTCGGGCACGCGGCCGTTCATGTTCATCACCAGCGATCCGCAACCGATCACGACTTGATAGACGTCGAGGGCGAAAATGGCCTCGTGCAGCAGCCGGCCGGCCGCCGCGGGGTCGTATCCCTGGGCCGCCAGATAGGGCTGCACTTTGGCGAATTCCAGCCCGTCGGCGTGGGGCACGAAGGGTTCAAAGCCGGCCCGCCGCAGACTGGCGGCAATGGCGCTCATCTCGCCACGTTCGGCCTCGTTGAACAGCGGCCCGGCACAGTAGACACGCCGGATCTCTCGGAGGGGATAGATGTACATGCCGCTTAAGGTTCTACTGCACGCGGGCAGGAGTGAAACATTGGCGGTGGCTGGGGCAGAGCCTGGCCACGTGGCGGCTGGCACTTCGTTCATCTTGGCGGCCAGGCGATGCCCCGGTTGGACGCACCGGGGCATCGCTTGGCCGCCACGCTGATGTAGGGCGCCAGCCGTGATCTGGCCAAGCTGTGCCCCAGCCACCGCTGTTCCTCGCGGCAAAACGTCTCACTCTCGGCCGCGTGAAGTGTATACGTAGGAAAGCTGGCCTGCAACTCGCCGCGAAATTCGGTAGAATCGAGGCACGTAAAATCGGGGGCACGATGTAAGAATGTAGCACGGAGGCCGCGCAAGGATGCTCATCACGCACTTTTCCCGCTCGATTTCAATGCCTCGATCCGCGCTTTTGCTTATGGCCGTCGCCGTCCTCGTCGAACCTCGCCCGTCGCGGACCGCGGCCGACGAACCCGTGCGCATCAACGTGACGCTCGATCCGGCCGCGGCCGAGCAACCGCTCACCGGCCGGCTGTTCGTCTATTGTTCGCGAAAACCGGCGGGCGAGCCGCGGTCCGGCCCCGATTGGTTCTCGCCCGAACCTTTCTTCGCCATCGACGTCGCCAATTTCAAGCCGGGGCTGACCCGCTTCCTCGACGACCGGGCCGACGGCTTTCCCGATCGCCTCTCGGCATTGCCGCCCGGCAAATACCGCGTGCAGGCCCTGCTCGACCAGGCGCTCGACACCAACAAATCTGCCGAGGCGGCCGGCAACGTCTATAGCGACGTGCGCGAGTGGCAACTCGACGAGCGCTCGCCCAGCATCGACCTGGTGCTCAATCGCGTGGTGCCGCCGCGGCGGTTCCAGCAAACCGCCTGGAGCAAAGAGTTGTCGCTGGAAAGCAAGCTGTTGTCCGATTTTCACCAGCGGCCGATCTTCCATTTGGCCGCGGTCATCTTGCCGCAGAGCTACCAGCGCCAAACCACTCGCCGCTATCCGGTGATGTTTATCGTACCGGGCTTCGGCGGCACGCACTACGACGCCGCCCGGCTCTATCCCACCGGCGCCCCGCCGGCCGAGCCGGGCGAAATGGAATTCATCCGCGTGTTGCTCAGCGGCGACTGCCGTTGGGGGCACCACGTGTTCGCCGACAGCGAAACGAACGGCCCCCGCGGCGAGGCCCTGGTCCACGAGTTGATTCCGCATATCGACGCCACCTTCCGCACCGTGGCCGCGCCCACCGCCCGCTTCCTCACCGGGCACAGCTCCGGCGGCTGGTCGAGCCTTTGGTTGCAGGTGAATTATCCCGACACCTTCGGCGGCGTCTGGGCGACGGCCCCCGATCCCGTCGATTTTCACGATTGGCAGCAGGTCGATCTCTATGCCAGCCCGCCGCTCAGCTTATATTTCGACGAGCAAGGCCAACGGCGTCCCATCGCCCGAAATGCCGCCAAGCCGATCGTGTGGTACGCCTCGTTTGCCAAGATGGACGACGTGCTGAGCCGCGGCGGGCAACTGCGTTCGTTCGAGGCGGCGTTCAGTCCGCTCGACGAAGACGGCCTGCCGAAGCGAATGTGGGACCGCGAGACGGGCGAGATCGACCCCGACGTGGTGCAGGCCTGGGCGAAGTACGACATCAGCCGCCTGCTTTCCCGCGACTGGCTGACGTTGGAACCCAAGCTGCGCGGCAAGCTCCACGTTTACACCGGCGAGGTCGACACGTTCTATCTCGAGGGCGCCGTCCGCCGGCTGGCCGGCACGCTCAAGGAGCTTGGCAGCGACGCGGAGGTGTCCGTCGTGCCCGACCGAAACCACGGCGATCTGCTCACTAAGGATCTGCGCCACAAAATCATGCGGAAGATGTCGCAGATGTATCTGGCCGCGCACGGCGGCGGCGAGAAGGTGAGCGGCCGGCCGACGGTGCGGCGGCGTGTGGGAATCAGGCAGTCCAGTGTGCCCGCACGGGCCAGGTAGCAGCCTGCCCCCGGTGCTCCGCCGAATGGCGTCACCGGTTCCGGCCCTATTTCAATGCGTACCAGTTCGCCGACGCCGATCGAAAACAGCACGGGTGGCGAGCCGGTGAGCGCGTCGCGGGCGGTTTGACCGTTCGAGTTTGTCATTCCCTGTCGCCTGTAGTACACTGGTCGGTATGAACGCCGAAGCTGTTCGAGCCTGGATCGACCGTCGCCCATTTCAGCCGTTTACGGTGCGCCTTGCCGGCGGCGAGGCGCATACGGTTCGACATCCCGAAAACGTCATTTTGATGCGAAGCATCATGGTCGTTGCCTATCCGGAAACGGAACGGGTAGCCTTCTGTTCGCTCCCGCTCATCACGACCATCGACACTCCCCAGCCGGCCTAACGCAGGCCGCCGAAAATAATCTCCAACCGGTTGGAGATCAAAAGCGCGCCTCGGGCCTCAATACGTCAGCCCGGCGCGAAACAGCACCGTGTCGCCGGGATGGGCGATGGGCGTGCCGCTGCGATAGATAATGTGACGGTCGAAAACGTAGCCCATTTCGAGATTGCCGCGCATCCCACTGAAAGCGAACCATTCGAGACCGGCCAAGGCACGCAGATCGTTGAGTTCCACGACGTCGTCGGTGCCGTCGGCGCGGCGAACGGTCCAGCGACCGCCGCCGTATTCGCCGGCCATGTAGGCCCAGACGTCGGTATTGCCGAACGTCATCACACGGCGCGAAAGCTTCGGATTGGGAAACAGCAGGGCCAGGCGCGTGTCTTGGTTGGGCGTCCAGATGACGCCGCCCGCGGGCAACATCTGCACGGTCAGACGGTTCAAATACCAGATACCGGCGGCCACCTGCCACTGCGGCGAAAACGTGATGATGCCCAGGCCGCGCCCCAAGATGCGGATGCTCTTGGTGTTGATGGCATCGAAGTCGCTATAGACGCCGACGCGCACATCGAGGTCGGCGCTGAACCAGCTCGTGACTTGAGGGTGCCAGCTCGTGTCGAGATAGGCGTCGTAGGCGTTCGGCGGCAGATCGGGGAAACCGGCGAAATTGCCCGACGCCGGCCCGTTCCACGAATGGTAGGTGATACCCGGCGTAATGAAGATCGGGTTCGGGTTGGCGAAGACGGGCAGTGCAAACGCCGCGTCCAGGCCCACGTCGGTAATGCCCAGTCCGTGGTCGCCCATGCGCAGCAACTGCGTGGTGTCGAGGTGGATCTCGTGCAAGAATCGCTGCCGCGGCACCAAGGTGCCGTCGGGCAACGGTTGTCCGTAGGCGGGCGGCTGCGCGAGGTTGCCCTGACCGATGCCCGCGTAGGGAGAGGTGCTGGGCGCGACGTAGGGCTGTCCGATTTGGGCGCCGGCGGGCGGCAAGGTCTGGCCGCCGTAGGGATTCAGGCTGGGAGGCTGGGTGGCCGGACCGGCGTAAGGATCGAAGCCGGGCTGGGCCGGTTGGATTCCCGGCTGAAGCGTGGCCGGGGCCGATTGGTTGCTGAAGGTCGAGCCGGGACTTTGGGGAGTATAGAAAGGGCTTTGTGGATCGACGACCGGCGAGGGCACCGAGACGCGCGGCTGCGCCTGCGCCTGCACGGGCGCGGCTGGGAGCGCCAAGTGCATCGCGAACGCGGCGAATAGCGAAGATAGGAAGCGCGGCGGGACGGCCTTCACGTCGGCACTCGATTGGCCAAACTTTATTAGAAAATGGCCGGACCTAAGTATCAGCCGCCCCGACCGGGGTCAAGCCCGATTGGCGGCGGCCGCGATCGTAACCTCGCTACCGCGGGGCATTCGCGGCAAAAAAGGCCCCGGCGGATCGCTTGGCACAATCCACCGAGGCACTGCTCAACGTCGTGTCTTAGAAGAGCGAGTCTCGTGCCCCACGCAGCGACACAGCCCCGCAACTATCCACGCACGTCGAACCGATGCTAGTATGGATGCCGTGTTTCGCCAAGCTCGTCACACTGCTACCCCAGACGTGATTCGATGCACTGCCATTGCTTCCGACCGCCGCCCCTGTCTCGCCGCGAAATGCTGGCCCAATGCGCCGGCGGTTTCGGGACGGTCGCGCTAACGGCATTACTGAACGATCGCGCCGCAAACGACGCAACGGCCGGCGAACTCAATGCCCTGGCACCGCGGCCGACGCACTTTCCGCCCAAGGCCACCAGCGTCATCTTTCTGTATATGGACGGCGGCCCGTCGCAGGTCGATTCGTTCGATCCCAAGCCGCGGCTCGACCGCGAGCACGGGCAGCCGATCAAGATGAAAGTGCCCGCCACGCAGTTCAACAACGTCGGCAACGTGCTCAAGAGTCCCTGGGCCTTTCGCAATTACGGCGAAAACGGCATTCCGGTGAGCGACCTGTTTCCGTACATCGCCACCTGCGTCGACGATCTATGCATCGTGCGGTCGATGGTCTCGAAGTTTTCGGAGCACACCAGCGCCAACTACTTCTTACACACGGGTGCGGGCGTGCAGGGCCGGCCGAGCATGGGAAGTTGGCTTACTTATGGCCTGGGGAGCGAGTGTCAGAACTTGCCCGGCTTCGTGGTGCTCAACGGCGGCCTGATTCCGGTCGGCGGCCTCGATAATTTCGGCAGCGGCTTCTTGCCCGCCACCTTCCAAGGCTCGGTGTTCAAACACGGCAAACATGCGGTCGAGAACGTCGAGCGCACCGAGCCGACCGCGGAGTTGCAACGCAGCAAGCTCGACTTGCTGGCCCGGCTCGATCGACAGACGCTGGAGCGCACGGGACACAACGATCAGCTTGAAGCGGCGATCGCCAATTATGAATTGGCCTTTCGCATGCAGAGTGCCGTGCCCGAACTGATGGACTTGCAGAAGGAGACGCAGTCCACGCAGCGGTTGTATGGTATGCAGGCGGAGAACCCCTTGACCCGCGGCTACGGGGCGCTGTGCCTGTTGGCGCGGCGCTTGGTGGAGCGCGGCGTGCGATTCGTTGAGTTGACCTGTCCGGGCGTGGGCGCCGACCGTTGGGACCAGCACGGCAACCTGAAAGACGGCCACGAGAAAAACGCACGGGTCGTCGATCAGCCGATCGCGGGGCTGCTGAAAGACCTGCGCGGCCGGGGCCTGCTCGATTCCACCCTGGTCGTCTGGGGCGGAGAGTTCGGCCGCACGCCGATGGCGCAGGGCGCCGACGGCCGCGACCACAATCCTTTCGGTTTCACGATGTGGCTGGCCGGCGGCGGCGTAAAGGGCGGCCTGATCTATGGCGCCACCGACGACTACGGCTATTACGCCGTGGAGAACCGCGTGGAGATTCACGATCTGCACGCCACGATGCTGCACCTGCTGGGCCTGGACCACACCCGTCTTACTTTCCGTTTCGGCGGCCGCGACATGCGGCTGACCGACGTACACGGAAACGTGGTACGCGACATTCTTAGTTGATTATGTCGACCATGAAAGCGTCAGCCAGTTCCTCGGCGGACAGCGTCGGCGACGCTCCGAGTGAACCGTTGAGAGGAAGTTTACAGATTTCCTACGGCTACCCATTTGCCAAGGAGACTCTTACCGATTATTCTTATCGGGTAAGAGGGGCCTGCTAATTCTAGACCAGGAGCTTGATAGCAATGGCAAGAGCCGCATCGACCGAGGGCAAGACCAAGAGCGATACTGTACGCGATTATTTGAAAATCAATTCCTCGGCGTCCGTGGCGCAGATCGTCGACGATCTGAGACCTTACGGCATCTCGACGGCGTTGGCCCAGAAAATCAAGTATGACAAAGGGCGGGAGCGTTCCGCCCGTCCCGCTCGCGCTCGGCGCGCTCGGGCGCACTCGAACTCCAGGGACAGCGGCCGCGGCGCCAAGGCCGACGCCATCCGCGAAGTCGCGCAACAACTGGAGAAGCCCATCCGCCCGCGCGACGTCATCGCCGCCTTGGGGGCGCGGGGTGTGACCGTCAGCTACGCTCAAGTCGGTCAGGTGCTCAAGGGTATGGGCATGCGTCGCAAAAAGCGTCGCAAAGGGGGCCGACGCGCGGCCACTGCCCGCACGACGACGGCCGCCGCCACGCCCACACCGGGCTTGTCGCTCGAGGCCCTACTGGCCGCCAAGAAACTCGCCGACCAACTTGGCGGCGTGCAGGCCGCCAAGCAGGCGATGGACGCGATCGCCAAGTTGAGCTGACGGTCGGAGACACTCGCCCTTTCTCATTGAGCAGAATCGTATGAAACGACCTTTCGTCACGGGCGGCAACTCGGTTGCCGCAAGCGAAGCCGCGCCCCGACTGGCGCGGCGCTCGTTCCTGGCGCTCTCCGGCGCCGTCGCCGCGGCTTCGGCGGCGCGTGTTTTTGGACGCGAGTACGGTCCGGGCGCGGCGCCCGTCCGCTACCCCGATCCCGACATCGTGGTGCTCGATAAACGCTTCGAGAAGTACAAAATCGGCAACACGCCGATCCAGCGTTTGCACACCGGCATGTTGTGGGCCGAAGGGCCGGCCTGGAACGGCGTCGGCCGCTATTTGCTCTGGAGTGATATTCCCAACGATGTGCAGCTTCGTTGGTTGGAGGAAGACGGCCACGTCGGCACGCTGCGGCATCCGGCGGGTAACAGCAACGGCAACACTTTCGATTGGCAAGGTCGGCAAATCTCTTGCGAGCACGGCAACCGCCGCGTGGTGCGTTACGAACACTCCGGCGACGTGACCGTGCTGGCCGACAGCTTTCAGGGCAAGCCGCTGAACGCTCCCAACGACGCCGTGGTCCACCCCGACGACGGCGCGATCTGGTTCACCGATCCCGGCTACGGCATCTTGCTGAACTACGAAGGAAACAAGGCCAAGCTGGAACTGAAGGAGGCGGTCTATCGCATCGACGCCAAGTCGGGCAAGCTTACGAAGCTGACCGACGACATCTTCAAGCCGAACGGCATCTGCTTTTCGCCCGACTATAAGAAGCTGTATGTGGCCGACACCGGCGCCTCGCACTACGCCGACGCGCCGCGGAACATCAAGGTCTGGGACATCGTCGACGGCACGAAGCTGGGCAAAGGACGTGAGTTCGCGTCGATGGGGCTCGACGGCTTTGAGAAAGCCGGCTTCGCCGACGGCATCCGCGCCGACGTCGACGGCAACATCTGGGCCAGCGCCGGCTGGGTGGGCGAGGGGTACGACGGCGTACACATTTTCGCCCCCGACGGCGAACGCATCGGACAGATCCGGCTGCCGGAAATCTGCTCGAACGTCTGCTTCGGCGGTCGCAAGCGCAACCGGCTGTTCATGACCGGCAGCCAGTCGCTGTACGCCGTTTACGTCGAGGCGCGCGGGGCGCACAATTCGTAGGGTGGAACCAGCGAGCTTGCGAGCGCCGGCCCACCGAGGGAAGAGGGAGGGAAGGAGAGAGGGGGAGAAATGTTGGCGCAATGCGGCTCGCCGCGTCTCTCCTTCACTCCGTCTCTCCGTCGCTAATGGTGGGCCGGCGCTCGCAAGCTCGCTGGCCCCACCCTACCTCCATTTCACTCGGCCACCAGCAATTTGTAGACGGCTTTCCACGCGTCGTCGCGCGGCATGACGCGCTGCCAATCTGCCCGCACAATTGGTTCGTGGGCCTCGATGCTCGACAACAGGCGTCGGGCGACTTCCGCCGTCTCGCGGAACAACGCCTGGCTGCTGTTCCGATCGCGCGGCGCATAGTCGTACCAGACGTCGGCCGCGCCCAAGGCGTCGTTGCAATCCGCCATCACGGCAGTCAGATGATCGATCGCCTTCTGTCGGGCCGATGCATGGTCCATTCAATCGCTCCTTGTCGCCCGTCGCTGTTGCCCGCCGCTCATCAGTGGGCCTGCGGTGATTATAGCATCCCGCACCACGAGGCTCCCCGGCTTGATTCCGGATTTTGGCTCGGCCAATCCAAAACCCAAATCGAAAATCCAAAACTGCACGCACCTACGATCTTGATCGCCGGTGGATTATCATAGGCGTAAACACCAGGAGGCCACCATGACGCGAATTACTCTACTGTGTGTCACGTTCTTTCTGCTCTGCGGTCGGCTCGTGGCCGACGAAACGCAGGCCGAGGTCCGGGCGCTCTCTATCGAGGGCTACACCGATCAGCTCAGCTACCGGCCCGGCGAGACGGTCAAGTTCCATGTCTCGACCACGGCGCCCAAATGGTCGCTGGAGATTGCCCGGCTCGGAGCCAAGTCCGAAACCGCGCTCACAAAAAACGATCTGCCGGGCATGGCGCACGCGGTGCCGGCGAACGCCTCGTCGCACGGCTGCCGGTGGCCCGCGGCCTGGGAGCTGGCGGTGCCTGAAGGCTGGCGGACCGGTTATTACGAAGCGACGCTGCGCGCGGCGGATCTGGGCGGCGAGTTCACCGGGCGTGGGCGCCGCACCGCGGAGTCGAAACTCTTCTTCGTCGTGCGGCCCGCCCAGCCCGGCAGCAAGTCGAAAATCCTGTTGCAGCTCACGACCAACACCTATAACGCTTACAACAACTGGGGCGGGCACAGCCTCTATGCCTTCCATGCGCGCAACAAGTTGCAAGGCACGCGCGTCTCCTTCGATCGGCCGCTGGCCGGCTTGTTCAGTCGCTGGGAGCTACCCTTCGTCGCCTGGGCCGAGCGGCAGGGATTCGCCCTCGATTACGCCGTCAATTCCGACCTGGAGTTTCGGCCGGAGCTTCTCCAGCACTACAAGCTCGTGCTCAGCGTCGGGCACGACGAATACTGGTCGGCGGCGATGCGCGACCGGCTGGAAGCCTTCATCGGCGGCGGCGGCAACGTGGCGTTCTTCAGCGGCAACACCTGCTGTTGGCAGGTCCGCAGCGAGGAGGACGGTCGGGCACTCGTTTCCTACAAGCAGGCCTGCGTGCTCGACCCCGTCTTTCAGACCCGCGACCATCGCCTGCTGGCGACGCTGTGGAGCCATCACCTGGTCGCCCGGCCGGAGAACGAGTTGACGGGCGTGGGCTTTCTCTACGGCGGCTATCACCGCAGCCACGGCCAGTATATGGAAGGCGAGGCCGCCTTCACCGTGCATCGGCCCGACCATTGGCTGTTCGCCGGCACGGGACTGAAAGCAAGCGACAAATTCGGCGGCAAGAACACGATCGTCGGCTACGAATGCGACGGCTGCGAAATGGAGTGGAAAGACGGGCTGCCGTTTTCCACGCACCGCGACGGCACGCCGGAGACGTTCGTCGTGCTCGGCACCTGCCCCGCGCGTTGGCATGCCGACGATGCCCTGTGGTACGACCGCTTTCCGCGCGATGCCGACGGCGCACCCGCCACCGGGGCCGCGGTGATGGGCGTCTACACCCGCGGCGGCACGGTTTTCACCGCCGGCACCACCGACTGGCCGCACGGCCTGACGGGCGAGGACCTCACGGTCGAGCGGATCACCCGGAATGTTTTGGAACGGTTGGGCCGGTGAGCTACTGGCAATCGGCGTGCGGTCGTCTTACACTCATAGTACCCGCTCGAACCGAGCGGCCCTGCCGCGGCGGTGCGGAAAACAGTTTGCCGCATCGCCCAACCGTCCCACCCCGTTTTAGGAGAGCAAGACATGCGTACCCTGATCTGTTCGCTGACACTCGGCGCTCTGGCCACGTCGTTCATCGCCGCCGCCTATGCCGCTGATAAAGGAGCCGCCACGATGCCCGGCGTGTTGAATTTCAAAATGAAGAGCCTGACCGGCAAAGACGTCGATCTCGCCAAGTACAAAGGCAAGGTGGTGTTGATCGTGAACGTGGCGAGCCAATGCGGCCTGACCCCGCAGTATGAAGCCCTGGAGGGTTTGCACGAGAAATATGCCGGCAAGGGTCTGGCAATTCTGGGCTTTCCGGCCAACGAGTTCGGCAAGCAGGAGCCGGGCACCGACACGGAGATCGCCGAGTTTTGCAAGGAGAACTACGGCGTGAAGTTCGACATGTTCTCGAAGGTGGTGGTCAAGGGCGAAGGCCAGTGCCCGCTCTACAAGTTCCTCACCTCGAACGAAACCGACCCGAAGTTTCCCGGAGACATCACCTGGAACTTCGAGAAGTTTCTCGTCAATCGCGACGGCGAGATCATCAGCCGCTTTGCTCCGAAAGTGAAGCCCGACTCGAACGAAGTCGTGAGCGCCATCGAAGCGGAGCTGGCGAAATAACAACGGCGTATGGAATCTGACCGGCGGCATTTCGTCAAACAGCTTGGCCTCGCCGCGGCGAGCGGGCTGGCGATCGGCCCGAATCGAATCGTGGCCGCCGATTCGGGCCGCGCGGCGGCGATTCGTGGCAACCGAATCGCAGTCTCGACTTATTCTTTCTGGCACTTTCACGGCGAACGGACGCCGATCGAAACATGCATCGACAAAGCGGCCGACCTGGGTTTCGACGGCGTCGAGATTTTGCAGGTGCAGATGGCCGACGACGCCAACGGCCATCTGCAGCAGCTCAAACGACGGGCCTTCACGCTCGGTCTCGATCTCTGCGGCTTCTCGACCCACCAGAGCTTTGTGTTTCCCGACGCCGAGCGGCGCCGGCAGAACATCGACCAGACGCTTCATTCGATCGAGCTGGCCTACCGGCTGGGCATTCCGACCATGCGCATCAACACCGGGCGATGGGGCACGAGCAAAGATTTTGACGAGTTGATGAAGAACCGCGGCATCGAGCCGCGATTGCCGGGTTACAGCGACGACGACGCCTTCGGTTGGGTGATCGGCAGCGTCGAAAAGCTCTTGCCCAAGGCGGAAGAGTGCGGCGTGGTGTTGGGGTTGGAGAATCACTGGGGCCTGGGCCGCACGCCCCAAGGCGTGTTGCGCATCGTGCATGCTCTCGATTCGCCCTGGCTCCGCGTGACGCTCGACACCGGCAACTTTCTCGATGATCCTTACGACAAGCTGGAGCAGCTCGCTCCGCTGACGGTGCTGTTGCAGGCCAAGACTTATTACGGCGGCGGCGAGTGGTACGCGCTCGACCTCGACTACCCCCGCATCGCCGCCCTCATGCGCCGGCACAACTATCGCGGATACGTGTCGCTCGAATTCGAGGGCAAGGAAGATCCCGACCTGGCCGTGCCCAAGAGCTTGGCGATGTTACGGCAGGCGTTTACCGCGGCGTAATGGAATCACTACCGGCGAGCGCCGGCCCGCCCTAGGCCGCATGCCGCGGGCGGTCGCCGGAGGCTTCCTCGGCCGGGGTCGCCTGAGCGACGATCGCCTCGTGCAGACCGCGGATTTGCGATTGCAAGCGGAGCAGCTCGCGCACCATGGCGTCGGCGACCAGTTCCATTTCGGCGGCGGAGCGTCGCTGCTCGGCATGCACCTGCTCGACACGTGCAAACCAGGTCTGGAAATGGCCCGAAAGCTGCCGGTCGAACCGCGCGGCCAGGGCCCGCCGCAACGGCTGACCCAGACTCCAGAATGCTTTGAAGAGACGCTTGATCATGCCGGTGCAGATGGCTGGCGATGCACTGAGCGAAGCGGGCGAACGAACGCTATTATGCTTTCGAGCGGCGTCTGCCCGACAATTCAGGCCCATAGCACCGCGTCGTTCAATCATCACACCTCTCACGACCCGATGCCGCAGATGAGGCATCGTCGGCACAACCCGGCGCTGAATGCGGTGCCTTCGGCGCCGAGCGTGCGTCCGGCACGTTCGCTACGGCCGGCACAATCACTTCACCACGAAGTTGATCATCCGGCCGGGCACGATGATCTTTTTAACGATCGTTTTGCCGGCAAGTTGTTGCGCGATTTTGCCGTCGGAGCGGGCGGCGGCTTCATGGGCCGCTTCGTCGGCATCCGCCGGCACCGACACCCGGCCCCGGACCTTGCCGTTCACCTGCACCGGCACCTCCACGGTGTCAAGCTTGATGAGCGACTCGTCGTAGGCCGGCCACGGCTCGTAGGCCAGCGTCCGTTCGTGCCCGAGTGCCTGCCATAGCTCCTCGGCCAGGTGCGGAGCGAACGGCGAAAGCAGCAGCACGAATTTCTCCATCGCCTGGCGCGGCCGCGGATCGGCCTTGAAGAAGAAGTTGGTGAATTCCATCATCTTGGCGATGGCCGTATTGAAGCCCAGCCGCTCGATGTCTTGCGTCACTTCGCGGATGGTGCGGTGCAGCACGCGGTTCTGCTCGGCCGACGGTCCGATGTCTTGAATCGCCGCGTTCAGTTCCACGGCTTCCGCCCGGTCGTTGGTCATCATCCGCCAAACGCGATCGAGAAAGCCGCGCACGCCGTTGACGCCTTCCATGCTCCAGGGCTTGGTGGCTTCGAGCGGCCCCATGAACATCTCGAACAGGCGCAGCGAATCGGCGCCGTACTCTTTCACCACGTCATCGGGATTGATCACATTGCCGCGGCTCTTCGACATTTTGTAGGCGCGGCTTTCCAGCCGCACCGACGGATCGGTTTTCAGCACAAACGAGTCGCCCTGCTTTTCCACCTCGGCCGGCACCACGCGCACGACTTTCAACTCCATGCCCGTGCTCTTATCGATGGCCTTGCCTTCGACCAGCCTGACTTGCGAAGCGCTCACCCAGCGACCGTCGGTCTGCTGGTAGCCGGTGATTTCCATCTCACCCAGGATCATCCCCTGGTTGACCAGCTTTTGGAACGGCTCGACCGTGCTCAGCAGCCCGCGGTCGTAGAGCGCCTTGTGCCAGAACCGCGAGTAGAGCAGGTGCAGCACGGCGTGCTCGGCGCCGCCGATGTAGACGTCGACCGGCATCCAGGCACGCTCGACTTCCGGATCGACGAATGCCCGATCGTTGTGCGGATCGAGGAACCGCAGGTAGTACCAGCAGCTTCCGGCCCACTGCGGCATGGTGTTCGTCTCGCGCTTGTAGCGGCGGCCGTCGATCAGCGGATAGAGCCACTCCTGGGGCGCTTCTTCCAGCGGCGGCTCGGGCCGTCCGTGCGGCTTGAAGTGCGACATGTCGGGCAGATTCACCGGCAGCTCGTCGGGCGGCACGGCCCGCAGCAAGCCGGTGGGCTGACCCGCTTCGTCAAGCTCGTGCAGAATCGGAAACGGCTCGCCCCAGAAATGCTGCCGGCTGAAGAGCCAGTCGCGCAGCTTGTAATTCACCGCGGCGCGGCCCAGGCCGAGCCGCGCCAGGTCGGCCGCGATCTGCTGTTTGAATTCCGCTGTGGATAGACCATCATACTCGCCGGAGTTGACCGCGGTGCCGTCGCCCGTGAATGCCGCCTTGCCGGCCAGCACGTCGGCGCGAGAACCCTCGTCGGTATCGCGGCCCGGATCGACGACGGCCTTGATCGGCAGCTTGTGGGCCACCGCGAACTCGAAGTCGCGCGTGTCGTGAGCGGGCACGGCCATAATGGCACCGGTCCCATAGCCCATCAGCACATAATCGGCCACCCAGACCGGCACGCCTTGGCTGTTGACGGGGTTGACGGCGTAGACGCCGGTGAACACGCCGCTTTTTTCTTTGGCCAGGTCGGTGCGGTCGAGATCGCTTTTGCGCGCGGCCTGCTGGCAGTATGCCCGGACCGCTTGGGCATGTTCCGCGGTGGTCAGACGTTCGACGAGCGGATGTTCCGGGGCGATCACCATGTAGGTGGCGCCAAACAGCGTGTCGGGCCGCGTGGTGTAGATGCGCAGCACGTCGTCGTCGGGCTTGCGCGGAAAGCCGCTGCGTGTACGCAACTCTTTCCAGCTCTCGAAGCAACTCGCCTCGCCCAGATGAAAATCGACCTCGGCCCCGGTGCTGCGGCCGATCCAGTTTCGCTGCAGCGTTTTGATGCTTTCCGACCAATCAAGCGTTTCAAGATCCTTTTCCAGCCGGTCGGCATAGGCGGTGATGCGCAGCATCCACTGCCGCAGGGGAATTCGCACCACCGGATGCCCGCCGCGCTCGCTCAACCCATCTTTCACTTCTTCATTGGCCAGCACGGTGCCCAGTGCCGGGCACCAATTGACCGGCGCTTCGAGCTGATAGGCCAGGCGGTGTTCGTCCTGATAGCGGCGGATTGCGTCGTCGCCGACGGCCCGCACCTCGTCGGGAATCGGCAACTCGGCGATGGGGCGGCCCTTTTGCTGTTCGTCGTCGAACCAGGTGTTGAAGAGCGTCAGAAAGATCCATTGCGTCCAGCGCAGATATTCGACGTCGGTGGTGCTCAGCTCGCGCTGCCAGTCGTAGCTGAAGCCGAGCATCTTTTCTTGCCGGCGGAAGTTGGCGATGTTCTTCTCGGTGGTGATCCGCGGGTGCGTGCCGGTCTTGATGGCGTGCTGTTCGGCGGGCAAGCCGAAGGCGTCCCAGCCCATGGGATGCATGACGCACTGGCCCCGCATCCGCTGATAGCGGCAAATAATGTCGGTGGCCGTTTGCCCTTCGGGGTGGCCCACGTGCAGGCCATCGCCGCTGGGATAGGGGAACATATCGAGCACGTAGAGTTTGTCGCTGCGCGAGGGGGGCAGGCGCGGGGTCTGGAAGGTCTGGTGCTGTTCCCAGTATCGCTGCCATTTCGGCTCGATTTCGGCGGGGTTATAGCGGGGCATGAGATGGCGGTCTGAACGGGAGGGAAACCGCCGATTTTACCGGCAACCGCCCGCACCGGCAAACGCCACGGCGAGCGGGTAGTGGCTGAATAACCACGTGAGAATAGTTGACCGGCAAGAGGTCCACACGGCGGGCAACTGGCCAGGGCCTTCAACACGTACTGGTCGGTCTGCGCACCCTGGCCGATCAGCTCGCGCGGCACGATCGAAGCCAATGCCAACGAAGAAGGCCATCTCTACGGCTCGGTCGGCGCCAGCGACATCGTGAGCGCCCTGAAGCGGAGCGAGGTCACCGTCACTTCCGATCAGGTGCGGCTCAAAGGGCCGCTGAAGGAACTGGGGTTGTACACCGTCAACATCCATCTCGGTCACGAAATTGAAGCCGAGTTGAAGGTCT
>DATLUO010000191.1 GCA_035533075.1 Pirellulales bacterium
AGACCTTCAACTCGGCTTCAATTTCGTGACCGAGATGGATGTTGACGGTGTACAACCCCAGTTCCTTCAGCGGCCCTTTGAGCCGCACCTGATCGGAAGTGACGGTGACCTCGCTCCGCTTCAGGGCGCTCACGATGTCGCCGGCGCCGACCGAGCCGTAGAGATGGCCTTCTTCGTTGGCATTGGCTTCGATCGTGATGCTTTGCCGCGCGAGCTGATCGGCCAAGGTGCGCAGACCGACCAATCGCTGGTTCTGGATCTCTTGCAGCCGGGCCTTGTGCTTTTCGATCATCCGTTTGTGATGGTCGGTGGCGATCGCCGCCAGACCTTGCGGCAAAAGATAATTTCGGGCGTAGCCCGGTTTGACCGAGACCACGTCGCCCTGCTTGCCGAGGTGATCGACGGACTGAATCAGCAGCAGCTCGATGCCGCCGTGCGGGCCGCGGGCCAGACGCTTGTTGCGACGGGCGGGTTTGGTCGAAGATTTTGAGGGCATACCGAAGGGTTCAGGGTTCAGGGTTCAGGGTTCAGGAAATTGCAAATTGCAAATTGCAAATTGCAAATTGCAAATTTGCAATTGCCGCAAGGCACTGGCCACGGACAACGGACCACGGACTAGAATGGAATATCATCTGCGGGCGGCTGCGTCGGAGCGCCGCTGGGTTCGGCATAGCTTTCCGAGGGCGCTCCGTATTCGGCCTCGTCGAAACCGCCGCGCTGGGCTGGCTTGGCGCCTCCTGCGCCGCTTCCGCCCTTCGTCCCAAGCAGTTGCAATCGCTCCCCGACGACTTTGAGCTTGGAACGCTTGTCGCCCGTGTTCTTATCCTGCCATTGATCCATTTTGAGGTGCCCTTCGATGAGCACGGGCGACCCCTTGCGAAGGTATTCCGCCGCCACCTCCGCGTTTCGCTCCCATAAGGTGACATCCACAAAAACTGGCTCCTCAGCCCAGTCGCCGTTGGGAGTCTTGCGGCGATTGTTGACGGCCAGCCCGATCTCGGTGACCGCCGTTCCGCTGGGAATGTAGCGCAACTCGGGGTCGCGCGTCAAGTTGCCTACCAGGATGACTCGATTGAAGCTCGCCATGGCTGACCTCGCTGTGTTTGACTCGATGCTGGTTCTGGTGCGGTTACGCCCGTCCCGGCCCGCCGGGACACGAATTCTGCGCGGTCGCCAGAATTCTCACGAATTCTGCTACCCGGTAGGCCCCGCTAGCTTACGTCGCCGACCTCTTCCATCTCCGGCACTTCTTCCACGACCTCGCTCACGACATCCTTATCCTTCTCTTCCTTCTCCTCGGCTTTGCGGGCCTTCTCGCCGGACACGGCCGTGGCATGGCTGACCAGCGCGTCGACGATGCGCGGGTCGATGCGGATGACCAAGGAACGCATGATGCTCTCGCTCAATTGACAATCACGCTCGAGCGTCGTCAACTGTTTGCCGTCCATCCGGAAATACGTCAGCCAATACGTCCCCTTCCGCTGCCCGTTGACCGGATACGCCAGGCGGCGCTCTTCCCACAAGCGGCTGACGAGCATCTCGCCCCCCAGTTTCTGGACAAAATCGGCGACCTGCGCCGACACTCCGCCGGGATCGCGGCTATAGCGGTTCGAATCGAAAAGGAACAATCCTTCGTAAACGTTCAAGGCCAAGACTTCACTCCTGTCAGCTTCATACATTATATTGATTCATGCACGGCCCGATACCCTCACGGGCCCAGACCACCACGGCGTCGGCCGCCCGGACCACCGCCAGTTCCACCTCTTCCCGTTCGTCTTTGCCGAAGTTCCCCAGCACGTAGTTGACCGGATCCCATCCTTCGGGCGGCGAACCGATGCCCACCCTCAAGCGAGCCAACTCATCGGTGCCCAAGGCACGAATGATGTCTTCCAGCCCCTTTTGTCCGCCCGACGACCCCTTGCTTCTTGCCCGCAGCCGGGCCAAAGGCAAGTTGAAGTCGTCGCACACGACGAGCAACTCGCTGTTTTCCAGCTTATAAAAGTCGCGGGCCAGCACCACGCTGGCGCCGCTGCGGTTCATAAACGTGTGCGGCCACAACAGCAAAGCCCGCTGGCCGCCCAACTCGGCGTCGGCCACTTCGCCCTGAAAGGCCGATTTGGCCGGTCCGTTGGCAAACCGGCGCGCCAGGTTCCCCAACACTTCGTAGCCAATATTGTGCCGGGTGGCCTGGTACTTTCGGCCGGGATTGCCCAGCCCCACCACCAATTTCATGGGCCGTCAGCTTTCTTCCCCCTCCTCTTCGCCCGCCTTGCGTCCGATCAATTCCGGTTCGGCGCCCTCGCTCGGCAGCGCGGCGGCTTCTTCCTCGGCCTTCGGCAGCACGCACTGCGCGATCACCGTTTCGCCCGGCGTCACCAGCGTCGTGCCGGGCGGCAGCTCGATGTCGGCCGCGGTGAGCGAGTGGTCAAGGCCCAAGCCATTGATGCGCAGGCTGAGTTTTTCAGGGATCGCCGTCACGAGGCACTCGACGTCCACTTGGTGAACGAACTGGCTGACAATGCCGCCCTCTTTCACGCCCGGTGCTTCGCCGCGCAGCTCGACCACGACTTCGACCTCGACCTTCTCGTCGGCCGAGACGCGGGTCAGGTCCATGTGCAGCACTTCCAGACCGAACGTGTCCCATTGCAGGTCGCGGATGAACGCCTTTTCTTTGACGGCGCCGTCCAGGTCGACCACGCGGGCGCCGTGCCGCACGGCCGATCTCACCTGGTCCACGGGCACCGAGAGGCTGAGGCTCGCTTCGCCGTGCCCGTACAAAATGGCCGGCACCGCCCCCAACTGACGCAAGCGGCGCGTGTGCCGCTTGCCTTTGCCACTGCGTACTTCGACTTTCAAAACTTCCGACATTTTAACTTCCTAGTAGTCCGAACGGCCGGCCGGTGTTCCCTGCCCGACGACCATCGCCCAGATCGATGGGTGGGTCCGCCGGCAAACGAGCGTCTGCGCGAAGCGCGCAACGACTCCCTGCGCCGACCGCCACGACGAAGCGACGGCGCGAATTTCGCTATTTTGCCCGAAGCAGGGCAAATTGCAACCCCATTTGCCAAGAATCCGGAGGATCGCCTCAGCCGCCGTCCCAGTAGGGCGTTTTTCGACGGTAAAGATCAAGCCGCCGCTCGATCTGGCGGGCAAGAGATAAGCGTCGAGCGCCTGGGCCTGCGTGTCCTGCTGGCCCGCGTAAAGGGCCGATTCCTCGTCTTGGTAGCCGTCCACCGAATGGTTGTTGTCTTGGATGTCGGTCAGACCTTCGCCGTCGGTGGTCTGCGTGTCGAGCAACTCGGCACCCGCGTCGTCGGTGCCTTGCTGCGTGATGGCCGGCATCACCAGGCCGGCGAAATTGGCATAAGGCGTGTCGTAGTCGCCTTGTCGCGTCGTCTGGGCATCGGCCACCGCCGTGGCATAATCGGCCGCCGTGCCGCCGATGGCCAGGTTGTAGTCGGCCAGCGCCATGGCCTGCCGATAATCGTGCTGCGCTTGCCCCACGCCGTCCTCAAAGCCCCTGCTGGCCGGGTCGAGCGACTGCTCGAATGCCGCCTCATCGTCGGTGAGCGTGGTCGAGAGTTGTTCGCTCGCATTGGCCGCGCCGTCGGCCGCCGTCTTGTCGGCCAGGTCGATCGTGTCGATCTCGGTGACAAAGTCGCTGGCGTTGGTGTCGGCATAGCTCATCTCGGCCGTGCCAAGCTGGCTGACGTAGAGCTGATAGTTGGCGGCTGCCTCACGGCCCAGGCGGCTTGCGCCCCGGTCAGCCCGGCCTGCGAATTCGCCCGTAACAGTTTAGCCTCCTGACCGTGACCGGGCCGCGATGCGCGGTCGGGCCGCGCATCGGCACCGGGGGAGGCGGTGTAAAGAGATTGCGACACGGCGCCAGGGAATCGAACGCCTCGCTGCCACGGTCAACCGCCGCGCTCGCGACAACACACCAGAGAAACTCGACGCAAACGCGCAGCAGACAACGCCTCGGCAATCGCTTCGCGATGCGAGGTGTCCCGACAGAATCGGCGCGGCGCCGTTACTCATGCACCACCGGCGGCTGCAAGGGAACAGCACGCCAACGCGGCGACTTCTTTTCAATCGCCACGCCCAATGCCACACTCAGCCCTCAAGGGCCGCTGTAAAGTCGCCGTAAAGACTGCTCCGCGGAATGCGTCTTCGGGGCCGCGGCGGCTTCGCCTTCATCCAACGCCCGCTGAAGCTTGTCGACCGTGGCCGCGTGGGCCGCATGCCTGCCGTCCAAGGTCCTTCCGCACTGCGGCGGGCATCAGCCCCACACGGCAGTTGGCAACGGCCAGTTGTGAGCCGGCTATCTGTCGCTGAATGCCGTTGGCTTACGGCTCCGCTTGCGGACATAAATGCCTTCGATCAATTCCTCGTATCCCGACACCATCCGCTCCAACGACCAGCGATCGACGACCGTCCGCCGGCCGGCCTGGCCAAGGCGAGAGGCAAGTCCCGAATGGTTGAGTAACTCCGTCACGCGGGCGGCCAATGCGGACTCGTCGCCCGGCGCAACCAGGTAGCCGTTTTCGCCGTCGTGGACGGATTCGGGAACGGAGCCGACCCGCGTGGCGACCACCGGCTTGCCGCACGAAAGCGCTTCGAGAATCGATACCGGGTTGGCCTCCATGTGCGACGTCAGCAGCACCACGTCGACCAGCGACAATAGTTGCGGTATGTCGCTGCGCGTGCCCAAGAAATGGACGTGGCCGTTCAACCCCAACTCGTCGCGCAAGACTTGCAGCGCGGCCCGACGGGCACCGTCGCCGATGACCAGGAACTGCGCATCGGGGCGGGACCGACAAACGCGCGCCGCCGAGCGCAGGAACAGCTCGTGGTTCTTTTCAGGACGCAACGCCGCCACGATCGCCGCGACGGGCGCCGAGGGCGGCAGACCAAGCTCGCTGCGCAACGCCGCATCCGGCGAAAGCGGACGGAAACGTTCGACGTCGACGCCGTTGGGAATGACGCGGACTTTGCTTTCCGGGCAACCTTCGTGTTCGGCCAGATAGCGCGCGTGCGGCTGCGCCACCGCGATGAAGGCGTCGGTAATCGGGGCCAGACGTCGATTGAGCCATTCCACGTGGTCGGGCAGCCCCGTCGAGTGCAACGCCGACGCGATCACCCCCACGCCTGCTCGCCAGGCCGCCAGACGTCCCCAAAACATTTTGTCTCCGCCCGTGCCCACCGTGACCACCGCATCGACCTGCCGCCGGCGCAGCAACCGCGTCAGGCGGCCTAGAACCGCCAGATCGTATTTGTGCCTCAGCAGGCCGGTGAACGTGGGGATTTCCTCAGCCAACACTTCGCCGAGCGGCCCCAGATACTTCAGGCAGCAAAGTTCCGGCGAGAACCGGTCGCGATCGAGCCTGCGCGCCAGGTTGACCAAGAGCGTCTCGGCACCGCCCACCGGCATACAGGTGATGACGAACATGACCCGCAACGGCCGGCCGGCGGGGCGAACGCCGTCATCCGGTCGCTGCGTCGCAGCGGGCGCGGGCCAGGTCAGCAAGGAAGAATCCGAATCGCTCATGGAAGACACCTTTCTAAATCGTAGGCTGGGAGTCACCCACCGCGGTCTCGGCAAGATCCGGGGGTGCCCACCCCGCACCCACACATCGTCGCCAGGCTGCTTTGGCCGCTGCCGCCAAGGTCTGCTGTTCGTCGAGAGTCAAAAGCCAGTTGCCACGACAGGCGGCCACGACCAAGCCGGCGAGCACGGCGACGGCCGGATATGGCCCGCCCGCGATCGCCACGGGGGCCGCGGCGACGATCAGCGTGCCGCAGTGGAACCGCATGCCGCACGACCAGGCCGAGAGATACATCAAGGCCAGCATCACGAAGTTCGCGGCGGTGGTGGCCCAGGCGGTGCCGAAGACCCCGTAAGTCGGCAGCAGCCAGGCATTGAGCGCCACGGTCACCATCAGCCCCGACAACAACGAGAGACTGGCAAGCCGCGCCCGCTCGGCGCACCAAAGATAGTTCGTGGCGACGACCGCCAGCGAGCCCCAGGCGCAATAGATCAGCGTCCAGGGGAGCAGGGCGATTCCGGTTGCATATTTGCCGGCCCAGGCCAGGCCGAACAAGAGCGGCGAAGCGACCAGCAGGCCGACGCTCGCCGCGTACAAGCTCATCGCCAGCAGCTTCAGAATCAGGTTCATTTTTTGCGACACTTCTTCGCGGCGGCCGGCTTCCCAATCGTGGGCCAGGTGCGGCGTGGCCAGCCCGGCGATCATTTCGGCCACTCCCAGAAACAGCAGCGACACCACGCGGGCGCTGTGGTATTGGCCGACCTGCTCCATCGCCGCCGGCTCGCTCAATCCGCTGAAATGGATCAGCATCCAACGGTCCGCCAGTCCGAAGGTGTTGGCCAGCGCGTTGGTGATCCAGACCCATGCGGCGAAGGGAAGCACCTGCCGCCAGATCGAGCTGCCCGGTCCGCCGCGCCACGCAAGGTGCTGTTCACCGCGGGCGTCGACGAGCGGGGCCGCTTCCTCCTGAATCCTGCGCCAAGTCGTGAACAGCCAGGCGAGGCCGACGCAACTCGAGACGGTGGCTGCCGCCGCGAACGACCAGACGACGCACCGAGCGCTGGCCTCGAAACCGACCAGCAAAGCGACGCCGATGGCCGCGAACGCCAGGCTATTGCAGAACTGCAATAGCGACACGGCGCGCGTCATCCGCAACGAGTTGAACACGGCGACCAGCAGCGTATGAACAATCCAAGTCATCAGCACGACCGCCAGCAAGGCGACGAACGCTCCTTGCCGTCGGTCGTTGAAAAAGACCTCCGCCAGCCAGTCGCGCCGCCAGGCAACCGCCGCCGCCGCGACGAGCGCGAACAAGCCGGTACCGCCGCCGGTCCGCCGCAAAAACGGCTTGAGCCGTCCTCGCTGCCGGTAATACTCGGCATACCTGCCGAGCGAGCCTGGCAACCCCAACACGACCAGCGGCGCAGCCAACATCAAAAAGCCGTAGGCCAAATCCCATTGGCCGAGCTGGTCGACATCGAGCCAGCGGCAAAACAGGATGCCACGGGCAAAGCCGACCAAGCGTTGCGCCACCGTCAGCGCCAGCAGCATGGCAACGCCGCTGGCCAACGTGTCAGTTTTGAGTTGCGGCCGAGGAGACATGGGGTGGTGGTCAGTGGTCAGTGGTCAGTGGTTAGTGGTTAGTGCTTAGTGGTTAGTGATTAGTGGTTAGTGGTTAGTGGTCAGTGGTTAGTGGTTAGTGGTTAGTGATGAGCGGGTGCTGGCTGGTGGTTAAAGGCCAATTGCTCTTACGCGAAGCGGCTCGTAGCGTATAGCGCCGCACGTTCAGCTTGCGCGGATCGATGGTCAGCCAGTTCTTGAAACGGAGCATGTCGTCGTCGGCGTGAATCCGCTGCAGGTGAAAGGCGTCGTCGCCCGGAAAGTTATAGCCGCCATAGGCCGAGCAGATGGCGTCGTAGCCGGCGTGGCGGGCCATTTGAAATGCCAGTTGATTCAGATTCGCATACTGTCCGTAAGGGAAGGCGAAATAGCGTACGGGCCGGCCGATGGCCTCAGCGAGCTCCCGCCCGGCGACGGCGACCTCGTTGTGCAAGATGTCGGCGTCGTTGATTCGACCCAAGTCGCAATGCGTGCGCGTATGGGCGCCAATTTCGATGCCGGCCGCGGCCATCTCGCGCAATTCGTCGATCGTATTCGGCGGCAAAGGCTGCCCGCGGGCGAGATCGTGCGGAAACGGCGCCGCTTCCAACACGTGCCGGGTAGACACGAAGTACGTGCAGGGCACGCCTTCGTCGAGCAACAGCGGAATGGCACGCTGGCAGTTCTCGGCGTAACCATCGTCGAACGTGATGCTGACGGCGGGCCGCGGGTTGTTTCCGTTGCGCAGCCGCTGCTGAGCCTCAGCCAGAGAGACCAGGTCGAAGTGCCGCTTGAGCCAGCGCACCTGCCGGGCAAACATATCGAACCGACAGGTCCAGTCGTTCGGGCGATCGTCGGCGACGCGATGATAGAAGAGCACCACGACCGGCGCGCGGCCGGTCGCCGCCCGGCGCCGGTTGAGTCGGGCGCGGACGGGCAGACTGCCGTAATAATAGAGGGTCAGCAGGCTTTTTTTCCACATGTCGCCACGGCCCAGTTCTTGGTGGATTGCCAATGGTTTTTTCCTTCCAGCGCGGCCCGCCAAAGCTTGTGCCGCAACCGGGCCAACGGCCGCCTGGCCGCAATGCGGAATTGCACCAGCGGCTCCGGTTGGGCGCCCCAGGTCGATTTATAAGCCTCGTCACCGCGCAGAAAATCGAAGTACCGGCAGCCCTCGGCGATGGCTCGTTTCAACGACGCCGCTTGCAGCAACCAGCCCGGACTGATCTCGGCCAGGCCCGGCTCGATTCCGGTCTGATAGTAAAACAGCGCGTCGCCGCCCAGCAGGTCGAACTCGACGGCCCCCGGCCGGCGGTCGACTTCCAACCACTGCAAGCGGAGCCGGCCGAGCCGCTGAAAGCGCAGCGCCGACTCGGCCAAGAAGCCCTCGAACTGCGGCAGCGCGAAACAGCCCGCTTCGCCCAGGCTGCTGCGTCGTGCCTGATGCAGGCGATGCAGCACGTCGAGTCCCTGCGAGATGCCTCGCGCATCGTCGGCGGTTTGCAGTTTCGCCCGCCCGCTCTCGAAGAACTCGCGTTCTTGCGCGCGAATCTTGGCCCGGCGCTTTTTGGATAACCGGCCCACCAACTCGTCCCAACTGGCGGGCAGCGTCAGCCGCCAGATTTGCTCGCGCTGGCGCCGAAAGGCCCGGCACCCCGTCGCCGACAGCTCGTCGGCAAGCCGGGCAAGCACGACGTCGCTGGAGGCAACGCCATCGAAGTCCAGTAAATCCCATTTTCCGGACGCTTCGTGCGTCAGCCATGACGCCAGCCGGCCGACGACCTGGTCCGCAACCGGGCAGTCGGCGAGCACGCTGAGGTACTCGGAGCAAACCTTGCCGGAGCCGAGAAACCGCAGCACGCGACCGTGCCAGCCGTCGCGCGACAGATACCAGGGCGCCAGTGCCACGAGCCTTCGCTCGCGATCGTAAACCGCCGGAACGAACAGTTCGTCGCCCGCACGCCGGAAGTGCCGCCACCAGGTGGCCAGCCACTCGCTGCGGCGAAAGGGAACCGTCCCTGCCAACGCGTTCCACTCGTCGGCGACGGCGGCCAATCGCCGTTCGTCTTGAATGAGTTCCACTTCGAGCTGCATGGGTGCCCTCTTAAACGACTTGGGCCAGCGCGGCGGCCCGCTTCCAACCGGCGCGGAGCCAGTGGCGCACCTGCAGGCCGGCGCGCCACGCGCCGCCGCGAAACCGGTCGGCCGCGCGGGTCGACCAGAGGCTCACCTGCAGGCTGGGCCGCGGATGTGCCCGCCAATGGGCCTTGTAAGGTTCGTCGCCGCGCAACAGATCGAAGGCCCGATAGCCTTGCTCGATCGCCATCCGCAACGTGGCGATCATCGCCAGGCGGCCCGGCTCGAAATCGAGCGCCGCGGGGTCGATGCCCGACTGGTAGGCGTAGACCACGTCTTGGCCGAGCACCTGGTATTCGGCGGCCACCGGCCGGCCGTCCAGGTCGACCTGTGCCAGGCGCAGCAGGCGATCGGCCAGAAGCTGCCGCGCCACCTGCTGGTGAAAGTCGGCGAAGCGGTCGTCGGCAAAGCGTCCTCTTTGACCCAGTCCTCCGCGACGGCGTTGGTGCAGTTCGCCGAGCGTCGCCAGGCCGCGATCGAGATCGGCCGGGTCGCTGCCGATCCGCACCACCGCGCGGCCGGTAGCGAACAGCCGCCGCTCGAGCCGCCGCACTTGTTTGCGGTGCGACTTCGAGAGCGAAGCCAGATAGTCGTCCCAACTCGGCGGCAAGTCGATCCGCCAGCAGTTCGGTCCTGGCTGCGACCAGGCCAGCGAGCCGCGGGCGATCATCTGCTCGATGAAGCGACAGGTGACGCGGTCGCCGGCATCGACGCCACTCAACATCAGCACGTTCCACGGCGGGTTCTCGGCACACGGCTCTTGGCACAGCCAATCGGCCAGGGCGTCGGCCACTTCCGCTTCATGATCGGGCAGGGAGAGAATCGAAAGATAGTCGCTGCACACGTTGCCCGAACCGAGGAAGCGGACGACGTTGCCCTGCCTGGCCGACGAATCAAGACACCACGGGGCCAAACCGACGAGCGTCTGGTCGCGATCGTAGACCGCCAGCGCGAAGAGCCGCCGGGGGCCGCCGTGGTCGTCGGCATGACCGTAGAGCCGCCACCAGGCGCCCAGCCAGCTCCACGACCGAAACGGCACGCCGCGGGCCAGCGCAGTCCAATAGGGCGCCAGCCCGGCTAGCTCGTCCCAGCCGGTGATGCACTCGACCTCCATTCTCAAATGTAGGTCACGATGCCCAACCTACGTCGATAACCAGCGTCCCTTGTCAAATCCATTACAATCATAGGTTTTGCCCTTGCTCGCGGGGGCAATCTGCCAAGAATTGAGTTTCAGGTCTTCCGCCATGCTGCCGCTTGTTTCCAATTCTTCGACGCCTCTGTTCCGCGATCACTCGCGGCACTTCGCGAACAACCGTTTCGCCTACCCCGTCGTCAGCCGGCGGTCGGGCGGAATCTCCGTGGGCGTCAATCTGAACCCCGACAAAGTCTGCAACTTCGACTGCATCTATTGCCAGGTGAACCGGGTCGATCAAAGCGAGACGCGGTTCGTGGAGCAGGCGGAAATGCTGGCCGAGCTTGATGCGATGCTGAGGCTCGTCACGTCGGGCGAGTTATTCACCGACGACAAATTCGCGGGCACGCCCCCGCGACTGCGGCGTTTGAACGACATCGCCTTCAGCGGCGACGGCGAGCCGACGACCTATCGCAACTTCGACGAAATCATCGAGGCCTGCGCCGAGGTGAAGCGGCGGCACGGACTGGGCGACGTCAAAATGGTGCTGATCACCAACGCCAGCATGTTCCATCGGCCGGCGGTCGAGCGGGGGCTGGCCATTCTCGACGCCAATCAAGGCGAGATTTGGGCAAAGCTCGAAGCCGGCAGCGAGGCCTATTATCGACTCGTCGAGCGGACCACGATTCCCTTCGAGCGTATTTTGGCGAACATCACAGCCGCCGCGCGCCTGCGGCCGCTGGTGATTCAGGCGCTCTTCATGCGGATTCGGGGCGACGCGCCGTCGGGCCAGGAGCAATCGGCCTTCTGCGACCGATTGAACGAAATCGTGGCGGCCGGCGGCAAGCTGAAGCTGGTGCAGATCTACACGGTGGCCCGTCCGCCCGCCGAAAGCTTTGTGACCCCGCTCTCGGCCTCGGAGTTGGACGCGCTGGCCGCCCTGGTCCACACTCGCACCGGGCTGCCAACCGCGGTTTTTTAAGCATTCATGCAACGGTCCCTTCCGGAAAGCCCTTCCGTCCCGGCCCCACGCTGCTCGGTGCTGATGCCGGTTTACAATGCCGAACGGTACGTTGCGCAGGCGGTCGAGAGCATCCTGGGCCAAACGTTCCGTGACTTCGAGTTGGTGATCGTCGACGACGGCTCGACGGACCGCTCGCGAGAGATGCTGCACTACTTTGCGGCGGGCGATCCTCGCATTCGGCTCGTCAGCCGCGCGAACACCGGCTATTTGCGGGCCCTCAATGAAGGTCTGGCCCTGTGCCAGGGCGAATACGTGGCCCGCATGGACGCCGACGACATCGCCTTGCCCGAACGACTTCAGCGGCAGATCGCGTTTCTCGATAGGCATCCGGAGTGCCTGATGGTCGGTTCGGCCCTGTTGCGGATCGACGCCGACGGCGACGTGCTCTGCGAGGAGCCTTTGCCTGTGGTCCACGACGAAATCGAATCGCGATTGTGGAGCGGGCAAGGGGCGATCGGCCATCCGGCCGCCCTGGTGCGGCGGCAATCGCTGGTCGACGTCGGCGGCTACCGTGAGGAATACTATGGGGCCGAAGACCACGACCTGTGGCTGCGATTGGCCGAGCGCGGAAGGCTGGCAAACCTGGCCGAACCGCTGTTGATGTGCCGCATTCACACGGGCAACTTCACCTTTGTGAACGCCGAGCGTGGCCAGGCCGCGGCGCGTGCGGCGGTGGTCGATGCCAGCCGTCGGCGCGGCTGGCCCCAGCCCAGCTTTGGCGCGCTAGCCGCGCCGCAGTCGGCGGCCGAGCGTCAACGGGCATGGGCCCGCAGCGCGCTTTACGCCGGCCATTATCGCACCGCCCGCAAGCACGCTCTTGCCGCCTGGCGGCAGCGCCCTGGGCAAATCGACTCCTGGGTTCTGCTCGCCCACGCGGTTCTCGGCCGCTGGGCCAGGCCGCTCCGTTCGATGTACCGCCGCTTGCGGTGAGGCGTTACGTGCGCAATCAGAGCTTCAGCAGATCGGCCGCCCTGGCTCGATCGCCCGCCGTCAAGGCCTCGAACGCGGCCTCGATCCGGCGCTCTTGGGCCGGCGTAAAAGGAACGCCCGCGCCCGCCGGCGGCGGTTCGGGCACCAGCGCGTCGCCCAACGCTTGCACCAATTTCGCGATGCCGATGCCCGTGACCGCGCTCGTCTTGATGCCGCCAGGCCGATCTGCCGACGGCGACGCGACGTCGCACTTGCTGTGGACCAGCAATCCGTCGGGCCAACGCTCGACCAATGCCGCGTCGTCGTCGGTCCAGGGCTGGCCGGCGTCGAACACCAGCACGCGCAGATCGGCCGCCGACAGGCCGGCCAGAGCCAACTCGACGCCCGCGGCCTCCAGCGCGTCGCCGGCATGGCGCAGGCCGGCCGTGTCGGAAAGTTCCACCGGCCAACCGGCGATGGCCGTGCGCACGGTCACCACGTCGCGCGTCGTGCCCGGCTGGTCGTAGACGATCGAGCGCCGATAACCGACCAGCGCGTTCACCAGGCTGCTTTTGCCCACGTTGGGTCTGCCCGCGATCACCACGCGAAAAGGTTCATTCAGGTGCCGTCCGGTCTGACAGCGCCGCGAAAGGGCTTTCAAGCGTTCTTCGGCGAGGCCCGCTGCCACGTCCGATGCCGCTTGAAGCAGCTCGACGCACTCGTCCAATTCGCGTTGGAGCGCTCCGTGATATTGGTCGAGCAAAATACTCGCGGTGCGAAGCGTGGGTGCGGAGGCGAGCGCCTCGGCGGCGGCGACAGCAATGTCATCGGGGGTGCGATCGCGAATCCAATCTCGCCACGAAATCAACTGGCAACCAAGTTGGGCCAGCGACTCAAGCAGGGCCGATGCGGCCGCCTGCCCGCCATGGCAATGGATTTCGATCGCGTCGGCACGGCGGCAGACGACCACTTCTTCACCGCATGGCTCAAAGCGGCCATAGACGACCTCACCGATGGCAACCGTTGTCAGTCGGCGGCCCGATGCGCTCGCGAACAGCCGTCCGACGGCCTCCGCGGCGCCGCTGCCGGAGACCGCCACAGTGGCCACCGCTCCGCGGCCGGGCGGCGTCAGCACGGCCGCCCTCAAGGGCCGTGATTCAGCCACCGCCGGAAAAAAGCTGATTGTACTGCGATTGGAGGGCATCGCGGGCCGCCTTGATCGACACAATGGCCTGAGCGAACCCTATGGCGGCGGCGCTGTTGTCGAGGTGGCCTCGGGACAACTCATCGACCTTCAAGGTCAGGTCGCCCAACGCGTTCATGGTCCGCACCAATTGCTTACGCCGTTCCGCACCGCTTGCTTGCTGCATGAGATCCCTTATTCTTTGCCTCGAACGTTCTACCTCTCAGTGTAACTGGGCAATCAAGCTGGGAGCAACCTCAGCACCCGCGGCTGCCGGCTGAGGGTGGACGCATCGAGTTGCAAGATGTCGCAGACCTGGGCGGGCCGTGCGAGGCGAAGCTTGGCCGTCGCGATCAAGATGTTCAACTGGCTGACCTTGAGGCCCCTTGAGCAAGAGCCCGACTACGGCTCGCGCCAAATGTGCTCCGGATAGGTTCGCTCGACGATCCGCCCAAACTCTTCCAGCGAGCGCCGCTGGCCTACGGAATGCCAGGGATTGATCCCTGCCAGCTCGGGCATGATTTCCAGCATCTGATCGACCAACGTCTCGGCCAAACGCTCGATCGACGCGTTCTGCGCCTTTTCGCGTATGGCCGCCACGGTCTTCATGATCCGCACGAGCCGGGCACGCTCCATGACGGGGGCCGACAGGGGCGCACCGCTATCGACGAGCAGATCGGCAACCGGCACCTCGAGCGCCTCTTGCCATTGGTAGAGCCGGCTGATCGTCAGGTCGGTGCCGGATTGTTCCTCGCGTCGCAACTCGCGCACGTCGGTGCGCAGCACTTGCCCCACTCGGCGCAGCGATACCCCTTGTTGTCGCCGCACTTCCTGAATGCGGTGCAGCGGCCGCGACGGTCCACTGACGCCGTTGACGGCCGCCGGGACCGTGCGAACTCCCTGCGCGTCAAGCTCGGATAGACTCATGCAACTCTCCTCGTTCGCGCCCCGTCCAGATGAATTGATTCACTCCGCTCGTTCGACAACCGCGCAGCACAACGGCCGCGGAAGAACAATGCCTCAAAGAACATCGCTGAGCGCCGCGCGCACCGCGCCCTCGAAGCGCGACGCCGCCGCTCACTCGGCAATTGAGTAGATGGTCAGAAAACTCCTAGCTGGGCCGACGTCGTTCGCCCGGCAGGTACGCGCTTCATGCCTTGAAGCGCACCCGCCGAAACGTTGCTTGCCCTATGACGCCGGCGACTCACTGGCTGACCCGTGTGCTGCGGAATGGGCCAAGATTTGGTGCCCGCCATCCCGCATTAGCTCAATAATAAGTCAGCCCGAAGGGTTGGACAAGTGGCGGAAGCGGAAAATTTAAGATAATCGGTGCGACCAACAAAAAAGGTCATGGCAATTCGGTCCATCGACTTGCCATGACCTCTATCCTGAAACGGGACCGCTTGTGTCCCGCCCTCCCAGCGTGCTGGTTATCCGCTTTATCGGCCGGGAGGGTCCGCCTTCTGTAACCGTTATGTCGATGAATTGTCGGACGGCGCCGGTGCGGGCGGCTCGTCGGTCTCGAACGTCGGCATGGGAGCCTCGAGTTGCTCGGTTCCAGTCGCAGCGGGCTGCTGGGTTGGCGTTTGGGCTGGATCGACCGTCGTGCCGCCGCCGTCGGCGCAGCCGTCGCAGCCGGCCGGAGCGTATCCCCAATTCTGATACCGGCGCAGATGGCAACGATGGACCCGCCCGTGGCAAGCCGGGCCGCAGCCCGCGGCAGCTCCGCAGGCGGCGTCCACGCAGGGGCCGGCGCCCCAGCCGAGCGGCCGATGGCGACGGTGGACCTTGATCGGGGGAGCACAGCAACCGCCGCCGTAGCCGCCGCCGCAGTAACCGTCCCAGACCCCATTGCAGCAACCGCTGTTGCCGCCGAAGCTGCAATGATGTCCGTGTCGGCCGCACCCGGCGCCGCCGCACGCGCCGTAGCCGCCGTAACCGTAGCCGCCGTTGCCATAACCGCCATAGCCGCCATAACCATAACCGGCGTTCGGGTATCCGGCGTAGCCAGGGTAGGAAGCGAACGAGGGTAGGGCGGGACCGGTCATGCCCGGCGCGGCGTTGACGCCGCCATAACCGAAGCTGCCGTTGCCATAACCGTAGTATGAAAAGCCGGTTGGGTTGGCCATCTCGGCCGCCTGGCCCGGCGACGAAGCACAGACCAAGGCGGCCACCAGGGCCGCCGCGAACCGCGTGATATTCAAGCACTTCATGTTTGGACTCCTTGTCACGATGAGGGTGAACTTTGGAAACATGGCTCACACTCAACGGTAAAGCAAACGCCACCGTTGCATTTTCTCAACCTCGCCCAGGCGCGATAAACTTGAGGGTTGGATCTGTGCCGTTCTTTCCGTGCCAAGGGACCCGTCAGTTGCTCGCCCTCTCCTGCCTACTCGGTATGATCGCTACGATCGTCTGTCTGCTCGCTTGGCGAGGCCTGCGCGGCACGACCTTCGCCGCCCCCGCGGCCTGGGCCGTCTTTTCGTTCGCAGCGTTGACCATCGACGCCGGCTACTCATGGATCCGGTTTCGCGGCAGCCTGCCGGCGGCCGCCCACGCCGACTACCTTGCGGGCATGACCACGTTGGCCCCGTTCGTCGCCTTGCTCGGAGCGAAGCGCCCGCAAGACCGGCCCTGGCAACTCATCGTCGCGTCGCTGCTGGGGCTGCTCGCCTTCCAAGACCTGCGGAGCTGGTCGATCGACCCGTCGGTCCCACCGGCGCCGCACGCGACGTGGTGCTGGCTGATAGCGGGACTGGTTTTCATGCAACTGCTGAACTATTTGCCCACGCGCTACGCGCCGGCGGCATGCATCGCCTTTGCCGGGCAAGTCTGTTTGCTCAGCGTCTGCTTTCCATTCTTGCCCGATGACACCCACCCTGCTTCGTTCGGTTTGCTGCTGCTGGCGGTCTCGACGTTCCTGGCCACCGCTCTTACACGACGGCGCACTTTCGGTCGGCGAGAACCGGAGGATGGCCTTCCTGGGCCGTCCGGTGAGAGAACGGACGGCCCAGGAAGGCCATCCTCCGAAAATGGAACCCGACGCCGGCCGGTCGGCGAGGGCTGGCAGCAGAGCTGGCTCGACTTCCGGAATACTTATGGCGTTCTCTGGTCGCTGCGCGTGGCGGAGCGGGTCAACGCGATGTCGGCGCAAAAGTGCCGCGCCAAGCTCACCTGGCAAGGAGTGCAGGCGGCGGACGAACCGGAAGTCGGCACTCTCGCCGCCGGCGAGGCAGAACCGGTTCATCAGGCATTGAAGGCCATCCTGCTTCGTTTTGTCAGCCACGAGTGGCTGCGAGCCCGGCACACCCTACGCGTTGCTGGGCAAGTTGGAACACGTCCGTAACGTCGGATTCTGCGGCCGCGCCCGCCGGGCCGACATCGACCAGCCGAGAACCGCCGCGGCGTCGAGCGGCCACAGCACCAGCGGCACGCGGCCGTCCCAGGGTCCGCGCCACCACAACCAAGCGCACAAAACCGCACCGAACAGACTCAACCATGCCAAGTCGCGAGCCAGAGCCGGACGTTGGCGCAAGAGCAGAACCAGCACGTAATAGCCTGGCGCCAGGAGCGGCACGAACCAGCGCACCGAGCAGCAGGGGCCGGCATAGTTGTTCGAGAGGGCCGCGTAAAGCAGCCAGGCGCCGCCGGCCAGCGCGGCGGCGAAAACCACTTCGGGCCTTTCCGGCATCCGGCGACGCAGGAGCACAACCAGCCCGACAGCCGCCAGCAACAGCGGCAAGTTGTAATTCAGGAAGCCGTGCTTGCCCAGCAAGAGCGCGGCGGAGTAAAGAACGAAATGGCCGGCCGTGCCGTGCGCCCAGCCGCCTGTCATGTTGGCGGTGCTGAAAGGCGAGCCCGGCCAGGCCAGATACTCGGCCACCGAGTTGGCCGGCCCGACGGTGCCGCCGGTCGCGTAGTTCACGGCGTGATGGGCAGCCAAGCAAGGCAGCGCCGCCAGGCCGAAGCAGCCCACGGCCACGATGCTCCGCGTTCGATAGGCGATGAGCGCCGCCGTGCATAGCAACAAAACGGGGCCCACGCCAAGATCGAGCGTGTAGCCGAGCCCGGACAGAAGCCCCGCGGTCGCACTCACGAATTTGGATGCACAACGTGCGTCGCTCGCCAAACGATCGAGCACCAGAATTAATAGCGCGAGCGTGGCCAGGAGCAGGATGTGATTGTTCACGTGCCGGACGTAAGGCAAGGCCAAAGTGGCCAGCGCCAGACTCGCCGCCAACAGCAAACCGTGGAGCCAGGGCAAGCCCTTCCGCCACGCCAGCCGCCAGATCGCCCAGATCGACACGACATAGGCCACGCCCGACGACAGAAGCGTCATCAGGTAGCAAAACAGCCGCGGATGCTCCCGGACCGTCAGCCCGGTAGACCACTTCAGAAGCTGATAACAGCCCGCCAGCCCAAACGCCGGCAAGGGAGACTTGTCGGAGTAGTAATGCCCGGCGATGAAGAGTTTGTCTTTCGTCCCCCGCGTGCGGAGCAACTCGTCGCCCGGTGCGTAGGGATTGGGGGCCGCGGCGGTCGCGGGCGAGCGGACGAAGAGCGATTCGTCGATCGAAAGAGCATGGCGGTCGACGAGCGATTCGACGGTGGCCAGCCGGCTGCCGTCGTTCCAGCCGCCCGCATAATCACGCGCGCTGACGGCCGCGATCAGTGCGGCCACGGCCACAACGGCAAGTTCCAGCCGGCCTCGCAGCGGGCGGCGGGGGGCGTCGATGCTGTCCGAGATCTCGTCCATGAGACCTGCACAATTTTGGATTTTGGATTTTGGATTTTTGATTTTGGATTTATGGAATCGAAAATCCAAAATCCAAAATCCGAAATTGCGCAAGGGCCGCTAACGCGGCTTGCGCTTGGCGAGCCCCGCGGTTGCCGATTTCTTCTTTTCGCCGGTCGCTTTGTGGGCCGCCGGTTTGTGCGCCGCCGGCTTCTCCGCGGCCGGCTTCTCCGCGGCCGCATGTTTGGCGGTCGGCTCCTCTTTCTTCATGGGCTGCTTCTTGCCGGCCATCGGCACTTTGGCTTTGCTTGGCTTTGGCTCTTCAGTGGGCGGCGCGGCGGCCTTCAGCGGCTTTTGAAGCTCGACCGGCTTGGCGGCGATTGGTTTTTCGTGTCTTTCTTTAGCCGCGTGCTCCGGCCCGGCCTCGGCGGGCTTCGGTTTCGCGCCGCGCTTCGGCAACCGGTCTTTGCAGTCGGGCGCAATCTCCAGCAGGATTTTGTGTACGTTCGGTGAGTGAGGACTGTGGATCAAATCCGCCCCAAGTTGATGCGCCAGCGAACCAAATTCGATGCCTTTGTTCTTGGCAATGGCCCGCTCCAGGCCGGGCACGGTGTGCGCCGCCTTGTCCTGATCGGTGGCCAGCCCCAAAATGCCAAACACTTCCAGCAAGCCGCGATCGAGCGGGATGGCATGCCCGCCTAACGCCGCTTGCGTCACGTAAGCCACGCCGAAGGGCGTCACGCCTTCATACTTTTGCAGCTTTTGCTGGGCCTGGCCGAGGGGCAGCTTCTTGAGCGCCTCGATCTCGAACGAGTAGCTGGCTTCGAACACGCTTTGCAGGACGCGCTTCAGGTTCGCGGCCGACGACGCCGGTTCGGGCAACAGTTGCATGACTTCGGCCAGTTCTTTGACCGTGCTGACCCGCACCTCGTTGAAGTCGAAAAACGTCGTCGAGACCGCCGTGTAGGCTTTGTCGGCCGCCTCGTACTGGGCGTTCTCCAGACAACAGGCGTAGAGCAAATGCTCCAACGCCGGCCGCTCCGGAATGGGCGCCGGTTTATAGTGCTTCTTCAGCACCTTGTGCATTCGGCCAATCAAAGTGGACCGGTTGGGTGTGGGCATGCCTGGTTATTCCTGTTTGCCAAGGACATCGTCATCGACCGCATCGCCGCCGTCCGCCTGCGCCTCGGGCGACAGCCCGGCCTCGTCGGCCGGCGCCGGCGGCAACACGCGATGCAGAATCTCCGCGATCTGGATCGACTTCTTGACGCCCATATCGAGCACGAATTCAAGTCTGGGAGTGTAACGAGTATCAATTCTTTTCGCTACCTTCGATTGCAGAAATCCGGCCGCGCTTTTCAGCCCGGCCAGGCTCAGCTTCTGCTTCGTCTCGTTGCCCATCACCGACACATGCACCTTGGCATGGCGCATGTCGGGGCTCATCTCGACGCGGGTGACGGTCACGTCTTGGATGCGCGGATCTTTCAGGTCGGCGAGAATCGCCATGCTGACGACCTCCCGTACGGCTTCCGCAGCTTTCGCAAGTCGATGTGACGCCATGTTGCAACTGTTTGTGAGGGCGTAACGAAGAAAGCTGTCGAAAACGGGGCCCATTTTGGATTTTGGATTTTCGATTTTGGATTTTAGATTGTAATCCAAAATCCAAAATCGAAAATCACGCAGCCTCCTACAACGTGCGCGCAAATTCCTCGACCCGGTAACACTCCAAAATGTCGCCTTCCTTCAGGTCGTTGTAACCCCGCACCTTCATGCCGCACTCCATGCCTTCGCGCACCTCGCGGGCGTCGTCTTTCTCGCGCTTCAGCGATTCCAGCGGATAATCGCCCAGCACGCGGCTGTCGCGAATCACGCGGACCCGCGAGTTGCGTTCGATCGTGCCCGAAAGCACGCGGCAGCCGGCAATCGTTCCCAGGCGGCTGATGAGGAACGTGCGTTGCACCAATGCGCGGCCCAGGTCGACGTCGCGCTTTTCGGGCTTGAGCATCCCTTCGAGCGCCTTTTTGATGTCGTCGGTGACCTGGTAAATGATGTCGTAACGACGGATTTGCACGCCGCACTCGTCGGCCAGCGATCGTGCGCCTTCATCGGGCACGACGTTGAATCCGATGATCACGGCATCCGAGGCGTCGGCCAAGTGTACGTCGGCCTCGCTGATGCCGCCCACCATCTTCTGCAGGATCTTGAGCTGCACCTCCGGATGCTGCAGCTTGCCGAATTCCTTCATGATGGCTTCGATCGATCCTTGCGTGTCGGCCCGCAGGATGATGTTCAGCATCTGCACCTCTTCGCCGCCCAGCCGCTCGTGCAGGGTCTCCAGGGTGACGTGCGCCGTCTGCTTCGACAGCGCCAGGCGGCGCGACTGCGTCAGGCGTTGCTCGGCGATGTGTCGGGCGTCGCTGATCTCGTGGATGACGTAAAAGTGCTCGCCGGCGCCGGGCGCCTGGTCGAGGCCGGTTATGTTGACCGGCGTGGAGGGCGGCGCCGTCTCATGCGTCCGGCGCGGGTCGAGGGTGTCGTACATGGCCTTGACGCGGCCGTAGGCCGAGCCGCAAACCAGCACGTCGCCGGTCCGCAGCGTGCCGTTTTGCACCAACATTTTGGCCATCACGCCGCGTTCTTCGCTGACTTCCGACTCCAAGCAGGTGCCGTAGGCATGGCGGTGCGGATTCGCCTTGTATTCGTGCAACTCGGCAATCGTCAGCAGCGTTTCCAGCAGGTCATCGACCCCTTGGCCGGTCAGCGCGCTGCACTTGACCACTTCGGTCGTGCCGCCCCAATCGGCCGGCAACAACTCGTTGACCGCCAACTGCTGCATGATGCGGTCGATATTGATGCCGGGCAGGTCCATTTTGTTCAAGGCGACCACGATGGGAACATTGGCCGCGCGTGCGTGGCTGATGGCCTCTTCGGTCTGCGGCATGACGCCGTCGTCGGCGGCCACCACCAACACCGCGATGTCGGTGACGTTCGCTCCGCGGGCACGCATCTGCGTAAACGCTTCGTGGCCCGGCGTATCGACGAAGGCGATGGGCCGACCCTCGCGCTCGATACGATAAGCCCGAATGTGCTGGGTGATGCCGCCGCTTTCTCCCGCCGCCACGTTGGTGCCGATGATGCGGTCCAACAACGACGTCTTGCCGTGGTCGACGTGTCCCAAAAAGGTGACGACCGGCGCTCGCGGCTCGAGCTGCTCGGCCGAGTCTTGCTCCGCCTGGATGGCGCTGATCAACTGGCTCTCGATGTCGTAAGCCTTGCGGACCTCGACTTCGGCGCCGAATTCGCCGGCCAACAGCTCGACCGTCTCGGCTTCGAGTTCTGAGGTGATCTTGGACATGATGCCCAACTGCAGCAGCTTTCCGAGGACCATGTTGACCCCGACGCCGATGGCGGCCGAGAAGGCCCGCACGGTGCAGGGCAACTGAATGACGACGTGTCCCTTGCGCGGCGCGGCGGTGCTGATGCCCGGACGTTTATGGCGGGGCCGGGGACGCCGGAAGGCCCGTTCTTCCTCGACCACTCCGCCGGCTCCCACGCGTAGCGGCCGATCGCCGGCGGTCCGTTTACGGATGCGTTGCCGCTCTTCGCGGGTGCCCATTTGGGCCAGGCCACCTTCGGCGGCGGCCGGCTTGGCGCCGCGTCGCGGGCGAAGCGAGCCGGGAGCGCTGGGCGGAGCCGCGGGACCGGCCGGTCGAGCACCGCCCGGCTTCTTGGCGGGTCCGGCGGGCGCCGTGTCGAGCTTCTGCTCGGCCACAACCTTGACCTGCTGGGCCAAAGGAGCGCGGCCACTGCGTACGTCGGCGGGTAGCTTGATGACCGGCTTCTGAGGGGCCGGCTCGGCGGGTTTGACGGGCGGCGGCGGTTGCTGCGCGGTGGGCAAGGGGGCCACGCGAATCACGGGCGCCTTGGGACCTTCGGGTGGCTTCTTGGACGCCTCGGCAGCCGCAGGCCGGTCGACGCGCTCGGTCTTGGCGGCCGGCGCCGGCTTGGACGGGAGCACCGGCGGCTTGCCCGAAGTGCCACCCGGCGGAATGTAGGCCTCGCGGCTGACCGGCGCGGTCGTCGCTGGCGGCGGCAAGGTCGCCGTCCCGCCCTTCGAACCGGCGGCCACCGGCTTGCGTCCGTTGCTCTTTCCCACGCCGCCCGCTAAATAAGCCCGGACCGTCGATTCTTCTTCGTCAGTCAGGCTCGCTAGCGCAGATCCTTTGCCCGTTACGCCTGCTTTGGCGCAAATCTCGACGCACTCTTTACTGTCAATTGCGAATTCTTTAGCTAGTTGATAGATCCGTACGGACAAGTCTGCGATCTCCGTCGTCATTGTGGCCGGCCTAGGATACGGCCGGCGTCTTTCAGTTAACTCATTGTGACCATCTCCTAAAACGGCCCACAAATCCGTAGGTCAGGCTATTCAGCCCGACCTTGCCAAGCAATCATAATAGGCTAAAAGCGGTCGGGCTGGAAAGCCTGACTGTTGCCTTTCAGCGAAAAAAAGGCGATTCGGCTGGTCCCACCCTACCAACCTACACCCTACTGCCCACCTTCTTCGGAATGCACTTCCTGGACCTCGGCCAGTGCCTCGGAGCCGTTTGGCATCGGTGGGGCGCCGGCTTGCAACTCGGCCTCCTCCCTCTCTTTCGCCTCAAGCTCCTTGGTGGCGGCGTCGATCCGTTCCTGCTCGCGCTGGCGGCGACGCTCTTCGCTGGCCGCGGCCTCGGCCTCAAGCGCTTTCGCTTCGGCCTGGGCCACAATCGTATCGACCTGCTCCAGCGACAGCCCGCCCATCTCCATCAGCGAGTCGGGCTCGATCACCGACAGATCATCGTAGGACAAAAAGCCTTCGCCGACCAGCTTTTCCGCCAGACCTTCGTCGACGCCTTCCAGGGCGCTGAACCCGCCGACCGCCCGTTCAATCTGCTCGTCGAGCTCTTCGCGGGTCATGATCTCGATATCCCAGCCGCAGAGCTTGCTGGCCAGCCGCACGTTTTGCCCGCGGCGGCCGATGGCCAGCGACAACTGGTCTTCGCGCACCAGCACGATGGCCCGACCCAGCATCGAGCACAAAATGACCTCATCGACCTCGGCGGGCTGCAGGGCGTTGGGAATCAACACCTGCATGTCGTCGCTCCAGCGGACAATGTCGATCCGCTCGCCCGCCAATTCATCGACGATGTTCTTGATGCGGTTGCCGCGCACGCCGACGCACGCGCCGACGCAATCGACCCGCTGATCGGTGCTGCTCACGGCCACTTTCGTGCGATAGCCCGGCTCGCGTGCCATAGCCCTGATCTCGATGACGCCGTCGGCAATCTCCGGGATTTCCTGCTCGAACAACCGGCCGACCAGCGCCGGCCGGGTGCGGCTGAGAATGACCTTGACCCGGCTGCCGGCCTTGCGCACTTCGCAAATCGTGGCCCGCACGCGTTCGTTGGCGTGATGCGTCTCGCCCGGAATCTGCTCGCTGCGGGGAAGGATGGCCTCGCAATTCGGCAGCGCCACGGTGGCGGCGCCGCCTTCATACCGCTGCACGACTCCGGTGACGAGCTGGCCTTTTTCCTTGTCGTATTCGTCGTACAGGGCGTCGCGCTCGGCTTCGCGGACCTTCTGGATGATGACTTGCTTGGCGGTTTGGGCCACGATGCGTCCCAGGGTCTCGCCCGCGTCGAGCGGCACTCCGTTGTGCGTGCCGCTGATGGTTCCGTCGGCGCGGTCGATGTGGACCAGGCAGTCCTGTTCTTCACCGTATTGTTTTTTGGCGGCCGAGACCAAGGCCGCCTCGATCGCCTCGAAGACGATTTCCTTGTCGATGTTCTTGTCGCGGTGAATCGTGTCGACGATTCGGAGCAGTTCGCTGGTATTCATGGCACTCATCTTTCGGCGCCCGTGGCGCGCTAAAAATCGGATTGTCGAATTGTAAGGCGGGTCGGGCGGAGCTCGGTCCGCATTTCCCACCGGTGGCGTCATTCATCTTGGGGCGGCACCCGGCAAGGCTCAACGCTCGCGCCACCGCCCGGTCTTGGCCTCCTTGAAATAAATTAAGTACCTACTTGTAGGGCGGGCCGGCGCTCGCAAGCTCGCTGGTCCCGCCCTACGCCCCATAAAACGAAAACGGCAACCAGCCTACCCCACCGGCCGCCGCCCGACTAGACGACTACCGACATAAAGGTACCGACCTGGTTACCTATCTCACCCCCGGCGGACACAGGTTTCGACCGGACTGGCCGTCGAACCAATGTGCCCGCCGCATGTCCAACAATGCGATAACTTGCTCTCCTGGTTTCAGCCCCGAGCAGTCCCGACACCTACATAATACCGCGCCGGTCCAATTAGGCGATGCCGAATTCGGCGATTGCGTCGCCGAGGGACCCGGCGAAATCGAGATCAGGCAACCATCGCCTTGGCTTTCGACCATCTCGACGCACGCCGGCACGGCCACAGAGTCGTCGGAAAGTGCCGTCTCGCTCGGGGATGGCTGCGGGCTGAGGGATGAGCGATAAGGGATGGCGGGGCCGACAAGATGCACGTCTTCGGGCCGCAGCCCCACCTGGCAGGGACCGCCGGTTTCACTCCCCCGCCACCAGTGGCGGTCGACCTCCATCGACCAACCGCCGCCGGACAGGCGAAATGAGCTGCCGTCCGCCCCCTGGCCCGCCGGTCGAGCATCGAAAAAATTCATCGGCGTGTTTCCCACGAAGCCCGCCACGAAACGATTGGCCGGCCAGTCGTAAACTTCCTGCGGTTGGCCAACTTGCTCGATTTTGCCCCGACGGATGACGGCCACCCGGTTGCCCAGCGCCAATGCCTCCGACTGATCGTGGGTCACGTAGAGCATGGTGGCGCCCAGTTCGGCGTGGAGTTGCTTGATCTGCCGCCGCAGATCGAGACGTAAGGGAGCGTCGAGGTTCGAAAGCGGCTCGTCGAAGAGAAATACGGCCGGACGGCGGATCATGGCCCGCCCCAGCGCCACGCGCTGCCCTTCTCCGCCCGAAAGTTCGCCGGGCTTGCGGTCGAGCAACGACTCGATGCCGAGCTTGGCCGCGGTTTGCCTTACCCGATCGTCGATTTCCTTGCGGCTGAAAGACTTGAGGCCGAACGAAAGGTTCTTGTAAACTGTCCAGTGCGGATAGAGGGCGTGGCTTTGAAAGACCATCGCCACGTCACGATCTCGGGCCGCGACGTCGTTGACCGCGCGTGTGCCGATGCGGATGGTGCCGTCGGTCGGCCGCTCGAGTCCGGCCACCAATCGCAAAAGCGTGCTCTTGCCGGAACCGCTCGGTCCCAACAGGGCCAGCAGCTCGCCGTGGTACACTTCCAAATCGAGGCTGTCGCAGGCAACAATGCCGCCGGGATAGCGTTTAGACAGCCCTTCGAGCACGATGCCAGCCATGATCACCCTTGGCGGACGATCGACATCACTTCTTGGCCGGCGCGGCGGCGCCTTTCTTGGCCGGCGCGGCAGCGGCGCCTTCGGCGACCGCGGTGCCTTCACCCTCTTCTTCTTCCTTACGCTTCTTTTTCTTCTTCATCGAGATCTTGTAGACCCGCACTTTGGGCAGACCCAGCGGGCTTTGGCCTTCTTGCCAACGGTCCGACGATTGCAGCCGCGCGATCCGCTCGCCGCGGGTCAGCACGCTCCGCGAGCGCACCAACCCGGCACGAATCTGCAAGCTCTTGTCCATAGTCATGGCGACGATTCTCCTTCTCCGACCTCTTTATTCCCGCACGGGCGGCTTTGGTTCAATTCGCAACCCACTAATATAGGCAAGCCGGCGCTTGGCTTCAAGGCAGGCGGTCCGGACCGGTCACGTCTCGCTGCCCCAATGGGAAACCTCGTCGTCGGCGCGTCGCTGGAAGAAGCGTTGAAGATCAATCCATTTCGCGCCGACATTCACGCCGAGCTCAGCCGTATCACCGCGGCGGCCGGTCGCCTCGAGCTCAGCGAACGTCATCGGCGCATGAGCCAACGACTGAAAGCCGACGCGACCGAACCGCCGGACTCGGACTAATCTCCGCGGTTGGTGTAGGGCGCCTGCGTACCGGGTTCGGCGAAGCTTTACTGGATGTCGGCGCACAAGCCACGGATTTCCACAAGCGCACGGGATCCCAACTGGCAACCGTTGCAGTTCATAGCATCGGAAGCGACGGGTTAGGCGTACCGGCCCTAACGCCCGCCCGCCTTGAGCGTCGTGACCGCCCGCGGCGGCCAAGTTTCCGGCCTCGTGCCGTTCTTGCCTGCGGCGGAGATTAAAATATCGCCAGCTTGCTGCACGTCCTTTACCTGCCGTCTACAATAACGGTGGGAAAGCGGTGCTCAAAGCAATAATAAGGAGAGATTGTCATGCGTTTCCGCAAATGGTCGTCGGTGGCCGCTCTGTTGGCCGTGTTGATGTGGAACATGCCGCAACTTGCGGAGGCGCATGGTGGCGGCGGGGGTGGTGGAGGCGGCCACGGCGGCGGAGGCTTCGGAGGCGGAGGTTTTGGCGGGGGCCACGGAGGTTTTGGCGGCGGATTCGGCGGCGGGCACATGGGCGGATTCGGCGGCGGGCACATGGGAGGCTTCGGCGGAGGGCACATGGGCGGAATGGGTGGCTACGGCGGCGGACATTACGGCGGCATGGGCGGCATGGGCGGCATCAGCGGCGGCCATCACGCTGGCATGGGTGGCTATGGGATCGGCGGACATAGCGGACTGGGCGGTTACAGCGGCCTCGGCGGACATAGCGGCCTCGGCTCGCCTGCCATTGGCGGAATGCATAGTGGAGGCATCGGCCATAGTGGGACCCTGGGCGGATTCTCCGGCGTCGGCGGTCATCATGCCGGCGGTCTGGGCACCGTTAACCACAATCCCAGTTCATTTACCGGACAACATTTCAACAGCGGTACGGCGGGCAGCCACGTGATGAGCGGCTACCGCGGCGTCGGCGGAACGACGTTCGCCGGCACGCATGCCCAGGGCCTCTTGTCGCACCAGGCCGGCAACTTGGGCGGACATTCCAATTTCTTGCAGCAGCATCACGTCGGTGGCGTCGGCACGGGCACGGGCTGGGGCGGCCACAACGCGACGGGCGGCCTGACCGGCACCGGCGGTGCGTCGGGCATGCACCACGGCGGCATGATGGGCCAGCACCACGGCGGCATGATGGGCCAGCACCACGGCATGAACGGAAACCACAACTTCAACCGCGGCTTTTTTCCGTTCTTCGGCTATCCCTTTTTCGGCTTCGGTTATCCGTTCTTTGGACTCGGTTACGGCTTGTACGGCCTGGGCTATGGCTACGGCGGCTATGGGTACGGCGGCTATGGTTATGGCGGCTACGGCTATGGCTATAATCCCAACGCCTATTACTACGGTCCCTATGGCTACGGCTATGGCGGGTACGGCTATCCCTACGGCTATTCTCAGACCGCGCCCACTCAGCCAACTCAGCCCGCCGTGAAGGCCAGCGACGCCGAAGTGTTCGCTCAGAAGGGAGAGAACGACTTCAAAGCCGGTGACTACAAATCCGCCGTCTATGCCTGGAAGCACGCGCTGGTCGACGATCCGCAAAACGGCGTGCTGATCATGATGTTGGCGCAGGGTCTGTTCGCCATGGGCAACTTCAACGAAGCGGCCGGCGCGGTGCAGCAGGCCATGCTGCTCTTGCCCGAAGATCAGTGGGGGGTGGTCGTGGCGAACTACCGCGAGCTGTACGGCAAGATCGGCGACTACACGACGCAGTTGCGGGCCTTGGAAAAGGCCGTAAAAGCGGCTCCCGACGACGCCGGCACGCGCTTCTTGCTGGGCTATCACTACGGATTCCTGGGCTATCCGCAGCAGGCGGTGAAGCAACTCGACAAGACGCTTAAGATCCAGCCCGACGACCAGTTGGCCAAGAAGCTGCGCCAGCAGTTCCAAGCGAAGTTGCCGGCCGGCGACAACGGCCAGGGTGGGCAGGGCGACGGCAAGAAAGCTCAACCCTTCGGCAACCAGGCCGACGATAAGACGGCCGACGATGCAAAAAAAGCCGCCGATGCGAAAGGCGCCTAAACGCGGTCGCGGATGGAACGCTATGAGGCGATTGTCGTTGGCATAGGCGGCGTGGGCAGCGCCGTCCTTTGCCATCTGGCCCGCCGGGGCGTGCGCGTGCTGGGTCTCGATCGCTTTCCGCCGGGACACGATCGCGGCAGCTCGCACGGCTCGACCCGCATCATTCGGCAGGCTTATTTCGAGCACGCCGATTATGTTCCCTTGCTGCTTCGGGCATGGGAACTTTGGAGCGAACTCGCCGCCGAGTGGGGCCGGCCGCTGTTGGAAGAGGTCGGCCTGTTGCAGATCGGCCCCGCCGACGGCGTGGTCGTGCCGGGCGTGATGGAAAGCGCCCGCCGGCACGGCCTCGACGTCGAGCAAGTTCCGCCCGGCGAGATCGTGGCCCGCTGGCCGGGCTTTCACGCGCATGACGGACTGCTTGGCGCCTACGAGCGCCGCGCCGGTTATCTGCGCGTCGAAGACGGCGTGCGGGCCCACCTCGCCGCGGCCCTGGCGGCGGGCGCTGAGGTGCGGTGCGACCGCGCCGTGGTGGCCTGGCGCGGCGAGGGTCCGTCGGTCGCGGTGCAAACCGACCGCGAAGAGATTCGTGCCGACCGGCTGCTGATTACCGCGGGACCTTGGGCCGGCGATCTTTTGGCCGATTTCGCGGTCCGCTTGACGGTGTTGCGCAAACCGGTCTTTTGGCTGGCGACCCGCGACGACGCCTACCTTGCCCAACGTGGCGCACCGTGTTTCTTGTACGAGCTGCCCTCGGGAATCTTTTACGGCATTCCGCAGACCGACGAGCGTGGTGTGAAGGTGGCCGAGCACAGCGGTGGCGAGCCGGTCGACGATCCGCTTCGGCTCGATCGCGCGTTACGGGCAGACGACCACCACCGCGTGACCCGCTTCGTGGCCGGCTATCTGCCGCGGGCCACGCCGGAGGTGCGGCAGCATTCGGTCTGCATGTACACGATGACCTCGGACCAGCATTTCATTGTCGATCGGCACCCCAGCTTTCCGCAGGTGGTGCTGGTAGCGGGCCTTTCCGGGCACGGCTTCAAGTTTGCGCCGGTGTTGGGCGAGATTGCGGCCGACCTGGCCCTGAAGGGTCAAACGCGGCACCCGATCGGCTTTTTACGCTTGGACCGCTTTCACGCTTGATGGATGCAGCGGTAGGGTGGGACCAGCGAGCTTGCGAGCGCCGGCCCACCGATACCGACGTCGTTTTCATGGTGGGCCGGCGCTCGCAAGCTTGTATTGGCAATGCTTCGCCGAGCACTGCTTGGCCGGCGAACCACGCGCAGCGCGCTGCCAATTCGGCGCGTGGCTCGGCCCGAGGCCAGCCACGATGGCTAGCGCGCCGATGCGCTGCCGGCAACGCCTACGCGCCGTTCCCCTAAATGATGAAGTAGTGGGCTGCGAACAACACCGAATAGATCACCAGGAAAAACGCCGATAGGAGCAATCCAACGAAGACGACGACGCGTGGTAGGCGCGCCGACATCCGGCCAAGGACGATGTAAATCGGCAGCGCCACCGCGACGTAACGACCGCAGCTTCCCATGCACATTTCGAACGACCTTGTAAAATAAGGGATGGCGACGGCGGCCGTGGCAAACATCGCCTCGTTTTTATTTATCCAACGGTGCCGTACGCCCGCGGCGATCAGAACCACCGCGAGCAAGAAATAGAGAGGGTTGAAGGCCTGCAGGCTGAATAGAAAGTGATTCTGCAAGTCATGCCGCTGCCAAAAAGCGGGTGACGACGGCACGTAAACAGACCACAGCGGCTCTAGCGTGCCGATCGCCAAGACCGTCGGCCAGGCCGCTTCCGGCGGGCGCAGCCGCCATTGACGCTGCGCGGTCGCGAAGGCGGCGGCGTCGCCGAACTCGACGTATTGGAAAGCCATAAACCCCACCAGCCCGCAGATTGCCAGAGGGACGAGCCAAATCATGGAAACGGCGAAGGAGCGCGCGTCCCGCGATCTTTGCCAACAGGCGGCGATCACCGGTGGCAGTAGCGCGACGCCGACGGGGCGAATCGCTGTTGCGGCGCCCGCGAGCGCACCGATCCAAGACAGCGGGCGCCTCTGCTCAATCGCCAATAGGCAAAGGCAGCAAACAAGGGAGAACAGGCTCTCAGTGTAGGCAAAACGGAAAAAGCAGGTCGTGGGAAACACGGCCAGCCACAGCAGTGCATAGCTTTGAGTTGCCGCATGGCCAGGAAAGCGATGGGCCAAGTAGTAGGCGAAGGTCAAATAGGTTCCCACCAGGGCGACGTTTGAAACCATGACCAGCGCCGCTTCCGGCGAGAGACCCGTCGCGCGGCTTAAAATCCTGCCGAGTAAGGGAAAAGCCGGGAAAAAGCCGGCCGTGGAAGGGCGGTCGGGGCTGTAGTAGTAACCATCGCGACTGATGCGCGCATACCACTCGCCGTCCCAATTCGCCATCCGTACAAAGACGCCGTCAGCCTCCACCGCGTTTCCTTGCAGCGACGGCACGAACGCCATGCCAAATGCCACACTAGCCATAACGAAAGCCGTTGTGGCATAGCACACGATGAGCGCAGCCAAAAAGTTGGGCGCGTGCGTGTGCAGAGCGCCAAGCCTGTATCGCGCACTAAACGTGGGGCGGCCTCCGTTGTGAAATGCGCCGCACGACAAGGTAAATCAAGACCAGCGCCACCAAGCCAAGCGCCCCGAGCACAACCGGGGACCACCCGCTCCTGGAATCGAGGGCCGCTTCGGGAATACCGTAGTGATCAAGGCGAAACTCGGTGTCGGGCATGTCGCATGGCCCGGGCGCGCCGAAGCGATATGTGCGATAAAGATTGACATCCCCCTTCGCGCGGACCTTGTCGTGAGTAACGACATTCGGAAAAGGACGGCCTCCGCGGCCCGGCTGGTAGGTGACTGTTGTGGACACTCTAGTCTGCCCTGACATGAGATCGGCTCCGCCACGATCGATCAGCCACGCGTTGTCCGGCCGGAGTACGACCCAGTATTCCGCGGGTGGCAGAGTCCATTGGGTCTTAGGTCCGTTATAGCTTGATCGCAATACGACCGACTCCTGGTTGCCGGGACCAGGCTCGCGCATTGACCTCGCCTCGGTAAGCTTAAAGCCGGCGCCCTCGACAAGCTCCCGCACCGGAACGCCAGCGACACGGAAACTCGACTGGAGCACCCATTCACGTTCGGCGTCAAGCCCCTCAAAGTCCCTGAACACTTTGGCACCGTTGCCGCGCCGTCCGCCGTCGAGCCTCCAGAGGCTGGCGCCCTCCCCTTGGGCGACGAGGAAGCGGTACTCAGTGTTTAGCACACGGCGGCTTACGCCTCTGCCCGGGTGATTGACCTCGATCAATCTTCTCGATCTGCTAGGATCCCAGCAGATGGTCACAATCGAATCACGCGCCCTGCTGCGGCTCTGACCGGCCTCGTCGACATAACTATAGTGCTCGTGTTCTCTGCAGGTCACCTTAAGGCTGCTCGTCGCTTGCTCCGCCCTTTGCCAAGCTGCATATGCCTCATGACGAATTCGCGTGAGGATCGATTCACTTATCTCCCCGGTTGCTTGAGGCGGTTCGATTACCTCTCCCCTAAGTACGCGTTGAGAGGAGTGAAGCGACAATGCTGCCAGCAATAATAATGTTCGCCGCCAGCCGGCGCCGGAGTAAGCGCATGCTAATCCCATCGTTGTCGACCGTACATTGTTGGTTGCTCAAACACTCAGCATGGCCCACGATACTCGAGCCTACCCCGGGATTGACTTTGCCAAAATAGCCATGCGCGACCGGTAGGTAGTTTATTCTCGGAAGATGGCCATCCGAGGCCGGTGACGCCAACGGCGACGGGTTAGGAAGCCCATCTCCCTCGAAGCGCAAGCGCGTAATCGCCCACGGCAATTTATAGGTTTATCGTCCGGTACTACTCGCACCCACCGACTTGCCGATCCATTCTGCGACAACCTCGAACCAACGACGTGGCGGGGCGCGCGTTCGGCGCTTCCACGGCTCAAAGTTGGTAACGAGCGCCAATACCCCGCACTGCGCGGAGGATGGACAAAAAGGCGCTGAATTAGCACTACGGCGCTACTCGCATACGCAATTGGTGGCCGTAGCGGTTTCTGTACACACCAACGGAAAGGGACAGCTTCCGCTACAAAGCAGCGAGCCCGCGCAGGTGTAGCCGCCAAGGAGGAGGCGGGCGCCACCGGCAACAACAGCGATTGCCAGGCAAATCGATAAGAGTCGTTTGGACATCACTTTTTCCTTCCGTATACAACGAGACACATTCCGTGGGCCAGAACCGCTCTGGCCCGAACATTTAATTCGCACGCTATATCAAGCACTAAACGTCAGGCGGCCTCCGTTGTGAAACTCGCCGCACAGCAAGGTAAATCAAGACAAGCGTCACCAAACCGAGTGCCCACAGCACCAGTGCCGACCACGCGCTCCTCGAGTCGAGAGCCGCCTCGGGTATGCCGTAGTATTCCAGGCGGAACTCGTCGTCGGATCGATTGCAATCGTTTGGGGGAGCGAGCTTATAAGTGCGGTGTAGTTTGACGTCGGCCTTCACCTGCGCCGTGTCATAGGTTAGCAGTTCGGGAAAAGGGAGACCGCCCAAGCCGGTTTGGTAGCTGACTGTTTGGGATTGCCGGTTTTGTTCTGATAGGAAATCGACCCCGCCGCGATCGATGAACCACGCGTCTTGCGGGCGCAGCAAGGCCCAGTATTCCGCCGGTCCGAGAATCCATTCGGTCTTCGGTCCGTTGTAGCGGGATCGCAAAATGACGGCCTCCTCATTCGACGATGTCGAGTCCCGCATCGACCTCGCTTCAAGCAGCGTAAAGACCGGTGCATCGATCAGGTCGCGCACCGGCACGCCAATCACCCGGAAACTCGACTGGAGTATCCATTCGTGTTCCGCCTCAAACGGCTCAAAGGTTTTGAACTCCCGCGCGCCGCCGCCGCGCCGGCCCTCGCCGAGGCTCCAGAGTGCAGCCTCCGGTGTCTGGTAGACAAGGAAACGGTATTCTTTGTTCAAGACACGGCGCGTTTTGTGGCCTGTGCCCACGCCAGCGACTTCGGTCAGCCTTCTGGAGTTTCTAGGATCCCAGCAGATGGTCTCAATCCATTCAAGCGACCTGCTTGCCCTCTGACCCCCTTCATCGATATAACTATAATCCTCGTGTTCCGTCCATTTCACTTCTAGGTTCTTCGTAGCCGCTTCGGCGCGTTCCCACGCGGGATAAGCTTCATGCCGTATTCTCGTCAGCACGGACTCATCTACCTCGCTTGTTCGTTCGACGGGCTCGAGGACCCCTGCCGCAGTGGTCACTTGAACGTACGCGAGCATGATATACGCGCCCAGCAGCAATACTCGCGGCCGCCACGCAGCGCCGGAGTAAAGAGACTTTGTTCTCATGGTTGCGGCCTCTACTCCTCAGGGCACTAAAACAAGTGGATCGCAAAGCAGGATGGCGAGCGACGTTCGCGCCGATTAGCGCGAGTTTCGGTAGCAGCGACGCTATTAATAGTAACCGCTGCCGGGTGGGCTGTACGGCCAGCCAGCCCAGCGCTGGCGGTTACTAGCGGAAGGTCGATCCCCGACTCGCGGTTGCTTGATTCGGCGTTCAATTTATTTTGAAAAGCAGTTGCACTGCGACGGGGCCGACAACTTACAGATCGGATTGCCCGAGGGACAAGTCTTTCCGGCACAGGTCGAGGCGCCCGGACAGGTGTAGGCAAAGACCAGACTCGCGCTGCCACCAAGAATAGCAATTGCGAGGCACATTGATAGGACGGCTTTGACCATTCCATTTTCCTCCATACAGAACCAGAGACATCCGCGGGCCAGAACCACTCTGGCCGACAAAACTAAAGATACAGGCGCTAGGTTGAGCCCTCTGCGACGATAACTACCTGCAGCATGATCCGGGGCGAGGCCCTGTCAATGAACAAACGTGCCTCGTGGGTCGCTGTTTCCCCCGGCGGGGCGGAGGAGATACGGAAGCGAACCAGCCTCCGACCGCCGGCTTCGATGGCAATCGGAAGATCATCAATTGAGGCGCAGCCACAACTTGTCTGAGCGCCGAGGATCCTTATCGTTTGCTCCGTTGAATTACGGACGGAGAACTCGGCGACCGATTCTTCACTGGACCGCGAGGCGATAACCTGCAACGGTCGCTCAACAATTAAAGGATAACCGGTCACGAGAGCGAGCATTGGCCAGGCAGCCGCATGGGCCGGAAAGAAAAGGGCGGCTGCGCAGCCTGCGGTCGCCCCCAAGAGCCTAAATTGGTGGGCGAACACCTGTGAGAAGCTCGCTGGTGCTGGGGCGACATCTCGGCCCTGCCGTTCGGTTCTTCTAAACAAAACCGCGAGCGACAGTGCCCCGTCCACGAGGAACGACGCTGACGGATGAACTTCAATAGCACCGAAGCAGCCGCATGTTTTAGAACCAGCTACCCAGAGATTCAGCGAGTAGGCAGCGAAGGCCGTGAAGGTTGCCGCGGTCAACCAGCGAAGCGGACGGGCAAAGACGCCTAGAAAAAGCCAAACGGCCAGCCCCAGCTCGTATTCGACCAGGCCCATCTGCACGGGCCGCGTCCAGATGCCGTGCGTGGTGATCGGCG
>DATLUO010000192.1 GCA_035533075.1 Pirellulales bacterium
CGCCCGTGACACGCTCACCAACCTGCAGCGGCTTTGGATGCGGCCGGTGCATATCGAGACCATACTGGGCGGGGTGAAGACGATTTTGTCTTACGACGGCAAAGAACACGCCGTCGAACAATTCAAGCCGTCGAAGTGAAACGAGACGGCAAGAGAGAAGGAGCAAGGCAATGTCATTACTGGAAGAGGCGAAGCAAGCGTTGGCCGGCCTAGGCAATTTCGCCGGCACACCGTACGCGTTGGTGGCAGTCGACGGCGGCGAACGATTGGAATGTGAATTGACCACGCTCGACCGGGTGGGCTGCGAGTTTACGCGGTTCTCATTGCGGGCAGATCGGTTATCGGCGGCGACGATGGACCAGTTGAAGCGCGTCAGCGAGGCGCTGGCCGCGCGGCTGACCTATCTGCTGGAGCCGATCAAGCCGATCGAGCAAGACGCCGACCAGTGCGTGATTCAGATGCGTTCGCTGCCTCCGCAGCGCGAGGCCGACGTCACCAGCTACTATGAAGTGCTGGTGCGTCGCGGCGGCGAGCTGACTCTCTGCCGCTGGATGAAAGCTCCCGGCGACGTGCGCCAGCCGTTGCCCGCCCAGGTGACGCGAGAGGTGTTCCTGCGGCTGGTGGGCGATTTTTCGGCAGCGACGCAGTAGGCAAGCGGCACGCGTAAGCGTGCCGGTGGGTTCTATGTTCGTGCATGGGTCGAGCGTAGAATGGGGTCATGCAAGCCAGTTCATCTCCTGCGATCGAAGCCCCTTGCGCGAACTGTGGCGTATCGACGACCGTAGCGACGGAATACGCGGGACAAATCGGACGGTGCCAGGCATGCGGTGCATCAATGACGGTGCCAGGACGTCCGCGCCTCGCCGTGGCCGCCGACCAGTCGTTTGCGCTTTATGCGATTCGAATCCTTTTGCATCCTGCGCCGTGGTCGCTTGTCGCGGCGCACGCCATTTTGGTTTTGCTGGTGGCGCCGCTTATCATCGCAACGTTCAACACGGAAACCGCATCACTCGGTCTCGGCATCCTGGCGGTTGTCGATTGGCCGGCATTCTGGCTGTGCGACAGGGCAATCGACATTTGGGGACCAATTTCGCCGTGGCGAATCGTGGAAAGGGCCATTTTCGCGGGCTCGTTGCAGTGGTATCTGGTCGGCTTTCTCCCGCTGCTGCTGCTACGGCAAAACGGCAGGAAAAACAGAACTTGATCCCCGATCTCTTCCTCCGACATGCACTCAACGACCGTCAGGATATCGTCGATGGCTGCGCCGACCGGCTGCTTTTGTTGCGATGATGAGGCCCGGTAACGGATCGCCCGCTTGCACTCGGCGCTTAGCCGCCTTCGGCTATTCGTAGTGGAGGCGCAGCCGCGTCGAGCGGAAGCAATTCCTTTAGTTGTTGTTCGTCCATGACGACAATCTCCTAAGAATATCATGGCGCCAGCGGCACCGATTCAGTCTACCCTGGCGCCCGGCACAACGGTAGCTGATTGCCGCCATCTCTCATCCGCGCGGAAACTGCCGGCAATACTCATACAACGCCATGGCGGCGGCCGTCGCCACGTTATACGCATACGGCAGGCCGTAAACGGGAATCTCCACCACCGCGTCGAGCAGCCGCAGAACCCCGTCGTCGAGCCCCTGCCGCTCGTTGCCCAGCACCAGCACGCTACGACGGTCGAAGCGAAAGTCGTAGAGCGACACGGAACCGGTCGCCTGCTCCAGGCCGACCAGCCGATAGCCCTCGGACTTCAACTCTTTCAACGGCGGGGCGAGCGTGCGATGGATGCGAATCTCGACCGCCGCCGGGTTTTCGTCGTCGATGCTGTCGCGGGCGATCTTGTCGATCATCTTCGCCTGTCCGCAGCAGATCACTTGACGCACTCCGCAGCAGCCGGCCGTCCGCGCGATCCGCGACAGGTTCACATTGCTTCGCATCGGAGCGCATGCCACGATCAGTTCGCGGGGCCGCTCCAACGGCGAAAGCGGCTTTTGACGCTCGTGAACGAAGTTGGGCATGGGTATATTGTAACGGGGGCGTTGCCCGCTTGCTCCGCAAGCGGAACCGTAGCCCGCTTGCTCCGCAAGCGGAATTGCCATGAGGCTGGGAAGATCCTCGATACGGAGAACTCGAGCGGCACGGGAAACCCGTTCCGCTCGCGGAGCGAGCGGGCTACGGTCCGCAAGCGGAATTGGCAAACAAAGGAATTGGAATCACGCCGTGAGCGTAAGCACAGGCGAGCAACTTTACGAGCATCTGCAAGAAAGCCGGCTGTTCTCCGCCGAGCAACTTGCCGACCTGCACGATGAGCTGCTGGCCAAGCCCTCGCGGCCGGCCGGCGGCCTGGCCGACGAGCTGGTCAAGCGCGGCCTGATCACGCTCTGGCAGGCCCGGCAGCTTCTCAGTGGCCGGCATGCCTTCTTCGTCGGCAAATACAAGCTGCTCGAATGTCTGGGGACCGGCGGCATGGGCACGGTTTACAAAGCCTATCACGCCATGACCGACCGCGTCGTGGCGTTGAAGCTGGTCAGCAAAGCCATTCTGGCCAATCCGCCGGCCGTGGCCCGATTTCGCACCGAGGTGCGGCTGATCTGCTCGCTCAACCACCCCAACATCATCACCGCCTACGACGCCGACAGCGTGGGTGATATGCACTTCCTCGTCATGGAGTTCGGCCAAGGCCGCGACCTGCGGGCCTGGCTGAAGGAGCACGGCCCGTTGCCGGTCGATTGGGCCTGCGATTGCATCCGACAGGCGGCCCTGGCCCTCGACCATGCTCATCAACGCGGCCTGGTGCATCGCGACATCAAGCCCGAAAACATTTTGGCCGACGGGGCCGATCTCACGACGCCGCCCACCGTCAAGCTGCTCGACATGGGTCTGGCCCGACTGATGCACGAAGAACCGGCCGAAGACGCCGAGTTGACGGGCGAAGGCAGGTTGATGGGCACGCCCGATTACGTCTCGCCCGAACAAGCGATGCAGGCCGGCGACGCCGACATTCGTTCCGACATTTACAGTCTGGGGGCGACCTTTTACAAGATCCTGACGGGTGAAGTCCCCTTCGAGGGCGGCGACGTGCGGCAACGTTTGATGGCGCGGTTGGTGAACGACGCGCCACGGGCATCGGGCCGCCGCGACGATTTGCCGGAGGAGGTCGACGAGATCGTGGCCCGCATGCTGGCACGCGAGCCGGACGACCGCTTTCAGACTCCGGCCGAGCTGGCCGAGGCGCTGTTTCCTTTCAGCTTCGAAGGCCAGCGGACCGCGGCGGGTGCGGTCAACGCGGCCGTCGCCCACGAGAGCGACCATGCGTTGGGCAGCTTCTTCGACCGCATGGCTGAGGAAGAGGACGACGTGCCCCTGCAGCCCGTGCAGGCGGTTCAACCCGTGCGGGAGGCCGTCAGCGGGCCGTCGCCGCGGCGCGCCACGAGTGGCCGGCGGCAAGCACCTCGGCGCAATTGGGTCGTGGGCGTCGTGGTGGGTTGCGCGATTTCGGTGCCCGTGGTGGCGCTGATGTTTTGGGGGATGCGTTCGGCGACGTTGGTCTTGAACTGGCCGCTCGACCAGCGGCGCGGCAGCCAGCTTCTGGTGGACGGCGATGTCTTAGCGGTCCCAAATCAGAATCCGGCGGCCGTTTCTGTGCCCGCCGGCAAGCGACGGGTGGTGATTCGCCGCCGCGGCTACGACCCGATTGAATGGACTCTCGACCTGACCCGCGGACAGCAGATCAAGAAGCGAGTCGCCTTTGAGAAGACCGACCTATCGCGCCCCTTCCGATTCGGAACCGGCGATAAATAAGTGTTCGCTCCCCTTCCCGCGGCCCGGTGCCACTGGCCTTGTCGCCGAAATCCGCGTCCGCTATCATCCGCGACCATTTCAACAGAATGGGCCAGCCTGCGCGCCGGGGTTCTCGGCCGCGACACGCCCAAGAAAGGCGACAGGAGGTCGCCGCGAAAAAGCGAAGGGAGTCGAACCGACCATGCAATCGTCGGCCATGGTGGCGTTTCGCACGGTGATCATGATCACGTGCCTGGTGGCCGTGCCGCTGGCCGCGCTGACGGGCACCGCCGTGACGAAAGTCGTCAAGACGGCGCTGGGCGATCGCGGCGCGTCGTCGCCGTCGGGCGAAGTCGGTGGCAGCGAAGGGCCTTTCGGCCGCCCGCCGCTCGCGGCCGCCGAGGAGCCGGAACATGCGCCGCGGGTCGTCGCGCCGGCCGCCGGAGGGGCGACGAAAGTCGCCCAAGCCAGCCCCCTCTTGCCCCGCGCGCGGATCACGGCTGTCCGCGCGGTCGCCGATGCGCCGGAGGTCGCGGGCGGCCGACCGGCGGAGGCCGCCATCGAGACCGCGCCCTTGTGGAACGCGCCGCCCCGCACGGCCAGCACTCCCCGCAACCGCGACATGACAGCCCACTTTGCCCCCTCGCGAGTTTCCGCTTCCCTGCCGTCCGAACGGCAGGCGCGGGGCGGCCGCCCCAAAGCGTTGCACAAGACCGTCTATTCTCAGCCCGACGAAGATGCTGCGACGGAAGCGGCGCCTGCGGCCAAGACGGTCGGCGGCGACTTGGAGTTGGTGCCCATCGAGCAGGCAATGACCGACAACCGCTTTGCCGACAGCGAGCGGCGACTGCGCGAGCTGGGCGCGATTTACTACCGGTTGGAAACGTGGGGCGACGGCGGGCATTTCTATCGCTGCTCGTGCAGCATCGCCGCGGCGCCGCGGAGCCGCGCCACCCGGCACTTCGAGGCCATCGACGCCGCGCCCTCGCAAGCCATCCAAGCGGTGATCGCCCAGGTGCAGGCCTGGCGCGACAAAAGCGCGTCGCGGTAAATCGGTCGGGCGAGTTTGTTCTTTGTCGGTTCGCTCCATATTATAATTGAAGGCAGAATGTGACCTCTTTTGCCTACAAGAGACGTCATCCTGGCAGAGCTTTATACTTGGGCATACGGCGCGCCCCGGCGAAAAGGTTGAACAATATCGCCGGACTGTTGACGGATCTGAAGGTTTCAAATCTCGATGAACGCTGCGCCGGGGAATTCGGGCGGATCAGCGCGGATCTCCGGCGCAAAGGCATCACGGTGGGCGGACTTGACAGGCTTATTGCCGCGACGGCCAAGGTCTACGGCCATGTCCTCGTTACGCATAATGCGCGCGACTTTAAGTCGATTCCGGGGCTGACGCTCGTGGATTGGCTCGGCCCCTGAGCGGTGCCGGTCGTGGTAAAGGGGGCTGGCGTTTCCGCCGCCCCTCCGGCTAAAATCGGGAACCGCGATTCAACCGACATCCACCGCCCGGCACAGGAGCGCCACACGTGGCCAAAAGCAAAAAGAAAGTCGAAACCGTGTTTCTCGTCTGCGAGGAAACCGGCGATCACAACTACACCATCCGGCGAAAAACCGGAGGTGAAAAACTCAAGCTCAGCAAATACTCGCCGCGGCTGCGAAAACACACGCTGCACGTCGAGAAGAAGAAGTAGTCGGCCCGCACGCCGCGGCTGGAAGCCCCTCAGTCCGTTGCCCGTCAGGATGGTATGGCAAAGCGCTGGCGTATTCACTCGCACTCCGTCGAACGCATCGCCGCGCTGGAGCGTGCGGCCGGCGTCTCGGCCGTCGTGGCCCGGCTGCTCATCTGCCGCGGAATCGAAGACCCCTCGGCCGTGCGCAACTTTCTGGAGCCGAAGCTGACCCAGTTGCGCGATCCGGGCGAGCTGCCGGGCATTCCCGCGGCCGCCGAGCGCATCGGGCGGGCCGTCTCGGGCCGAGAGCGCGTGACCATCTATGGCGACTACGACGTCGACGGCATGACCGGCACCAGCCTGCTCGTCGAGTGCCTGCGTCTGCTGGGCGGCGACGTGGGCTACTACGTGCCGCACCGCATCGATGAAGGTTACGGCCTGAACCATGAAGCGCTGGAAACGCTGGCCCGCCAGGGAACGAAGCTGATCGTGACCGTCGACTGCGGCATCGCCAGCGTCGCCGAGGCCGAAACGGCCCGGCGGTTGGGCCTCGACCTGATCGTCACCGACCACCACGAGTTCGCTGCCACGTTGCCCGAAGCCGCCGCGATTGTTCACCCGCGTTTGCCCGGCACGGCTTATCCCTTCGCCGGCCTGAGCGGGTCGGGCGTGGCCTTCAAGCTGGCCTGGGCGCTTTGCCAGCAGGCCAGCGGCGCCAAAAAGGTGGGCGAAGCGATGCGCAACTACCTGCTGTCGGCCGTGGGCCTGGCCGCGTTGGGCACCGTCGCCGACATGGTGCCGCTGGTCGACGAAAACCGCGTGCTGGTGCAGCACGGTCTGGCCAGCCTCAAGCAGCGGCCGGGCCTGGGGCTGGCCGCGCTGATGCGGCTGGCCCAGATCGACCGCAAGCCGGCGCTCGACAGCGAAGACATCGGCTTCGTCTTGGCCCCGCGGCTCAATGCGGCCGGGCGGCTGGGCCAGGCGCAATTGGCCGTCGAGCTGCTGACCACGCCGTCGCCCGAACGGGCCAACGCACTGGCCGAGTATCTGAACGAGCTCAACGGCAGCCGGCAAAGCCTGGAGCGGAGCATCTATCTGGCGGCCAACAAGCTGGCCCAACAGCAGCACGACGTCGAGCGGGACGCGGCCTTCGTGCTGGCCGAGCGCGGCTGGCATGCCGGCGTGATCGGCATCGTCGCCGGCCGGCTGGTCGAGAAGTTTCACCGGCCCGTGGTGCTGGTGGCGCTCGACGATCTGGGCGTGAAGCCGGGCGTCGGCTCGGCACGGGGCGTGCCCGGCTTCAACCTGCACGAAGCGTTGTGCGGCTGCTCGCAACACCTGCTGAGTCACGGCGGGCATGCGGCGGCCGCGGGGCTGAAGATCGAAGAATCGCGAGTCGACTCGTTTCGCGACGACTTTTGCGAGCAGGTGGCGGCGGCGATCACGCTGGAACAACGGACGGCCGAGTTGACGATCGACGCCGAAGTGTCGCTGGGCGAGCTGACGCTGGGGGCGTTGAACCAGATCGAGCGGCTGGCGCCGTTCGGCCAGCACAATCCGCGTCCGGTGCTCTGTGCCAGCGGAGTGACGCTGGCCGGGCCCGTCGAGCGGATCGGCGGTGGTGGCCGGCACCTGGCCCTCAAGGTGGCCCAGAATGGCGTGGTGATGCGGGCGGTGGCCTTCGGCGGGGGCGACTGGGCCGACGAGTTGAACCAGATCAAGGGGCCGCTCTCGGTGGCCTTTCGCCCGGTGATCAACGACTTCAACGGCTATCGCCGTGTAGAATTACAGTTGAGCGACTGGCAAGCTCCCGCGTAGATTGGAATGCCAAATCTGAAAAATCCAACATGGAACCGTCCGACTTCGACATTCTGCGGCAGCACATGGTCCGCGACCAGCTTCGGCGTCGCGGCATCCACGACCGCCGCGTGCTGGATGCCATGCTCCAGGTGCCGCGCGAGGCGTTCGTGTTGCCGGAGCTGGCCGAGCAGGCCTACGTCGACCGCGCCTTGCCGATCGACTGCGGCCAGACCATCAGCCAGCCCTACATTGTGGCCTTGATGACGGAGGCGCTCGATCTGGCCGGTCCGGAACGAGTGTTGGAAATCGGCACGGGCAGCGGCTATCAGACGGCGGTCCTCTCGCGGTTGGCGGCACAGGTCGTCTCGCTGGAGCGGCACGCCGAGTTGGTGGCGTCGGCCCGTGCCGCGCTCGGCCGGCTGGGCTGCCACAACGTGGAGTTGATCGTGGGCGACGGTTCCGGGGGTTGGCCGCCCGCTGCGCCTTATGACCGCATCCTGGTGGCGGCGGCGACGGGCGAATGTCCGATCGCCCTGATCGACCAGTTGGCCGAAGACGGCCGGCTGGTGATCCCCTTGGGTGAGGGCGAAAGCCAGACGTTGCGGCAACTTACGAAACGGGCCGGGCAGCAAATCTGGGAAGATCTCGTTCCTTGCCGATTTGTGCCGCTGGTGGCAGACACGCATGACTATACTTGACGCGGCCGAGAATGAGACACGAGTGTGGCCGGATGATTCACCCCGGTGAGAGCACGCATGACTATACTTGACGCGGCCGAGAATGAGACATTGGCGGTGGCTGGGGCAGAGTCTGGCCAGGTTGGAG